>JBFGAO010000158.1:0-3829 GCA_041568095.1 Steroidobacteraceae bacterium
GCACATCGAGCTGGCGGGCGGCGCGCACGTCGTCGAGACGGCGCACGGGGGTAGTGTACGGCGCGCCCTTGACCTGGTCGGGGTCGGTGCGCGCGAGCTCGCGTATTTCGACCATCGCGTCGACGAACCTGTCGAGCGTTTCCTTCGGCTCGGTCTCGGTCGGCTCGATCAACAGGCATTCGGGCACGAGCAGCGGGAAATAGGTGGTCGGCGCATGAAAACCGCGATCGAGCAACGCTTTCGCAAAATCCATCGCCGTGACGCCGCTCTCGCGCGCTTCGCGCTTCAGCGTCACTATAAATTCATGACTGGCGCGACGCTTGGGATACGCCAGCTGAAAGCCGGCGGTGCGCAGACGCGCCATGAGGTAATTGGCGTTGAGTGTCGCGAACTCGGCAACCCGGCTCATGCCCTCGGCGCCCAGCATGCGCGCGTACACGTAGGCACGCAGCAGCACGCCCGCGTTGCCCATGAACGCCGACAGCCGGCCGATTGTCTGCGGGCGCTCGTGGCGCGTAATCCACTCGAATCGCCCGTCGCGCTTTCCGACCAGCGGAATGGGAATGAATGGAGCCAGACGCTTGTTGACCCCGACCGCGCCGGAGCCGGGTCCGCCGCCGCCGTGCGGCGTCGAAAAGGTCTTGTGCAGGTTCATGTGGATGACGTCGAAGCCCATGTCGCCCGGCCGCACCTTGCCGAGGATCGCGTTCAGGTTCGCGCCGTCGTAGTACAGCAGGCCGCCGGCCGCGTGCACCTTGCGCGCGACCTCGACGATGCGCCGCTCGAACACGCCGAGCGTGCTCGGGTTGGTCAGCATGATGCCGGCCGTCTGCGGCCCCAGCGCCGCCTCCAGCGCCGCCATGTCGATGTCGCCGTCCGCGGCCGTCGCGATCTCGCGGATCTTCATGCCGCACATGGTCGCGGTCGCCGGGTTCGTGCCGTGCGCGGCGTCCGGCACGATGATCTCGTTGCGCGCCGCGTCGCCGCGCGCCTGGTGGTAGGCGCGGATCATCGCGACGCCGGCCAGCTCGCCCTGCGCACCGGCCATCGGCGTCAGCGACACGCCGGCCATGCCGGTCACGGCCTTCAGCATCTCCTGCAATTCGTACAGGCAGGCCAGCAGCCCCTGCGCCGACGAGGCCGGCGCCAGCGGGTGCCGGCCAAGGAACTCCGGCAGCATCGCCAGCGAGTGGCAGACCTTGGGGTTGTACTTCATCGTGCAGGACCCGAGCGGGTAGAACTGCGTGTCGATGCTGAAGTTCTTCTGCGACAGCCGCGTGTAGTGCCGCACGGCCTGCAGCTCGGACACCTCGGGCAGTGCCGCGCGGCTGCGCCGGCGCAGCGCCTCGGGCAATTCCGCGGCCAGCTCCGGCGGCTGCTGCGCCGTCGCGGCGCGGCCGGGCCGCGACAATTCGAAGATCACCGGTTCGGTCTTCTTCATCGGCTCGGTCTCCTCAGGCGGCCGCGGCCAGCGCGAGGCCCAGCGCGTCGGCGTAGGCGCGGATGTCGCCGGCCGTGCGCGTCTCGGTCGCGCAGGTCAGCAGCGCATGGCCCAGCTCCGGGTAGTGGCGGCCCAGGTCCACGCCGCCGGCGATGCCGCGCGCGGCGAGCGCCTCCAGCACCGGGCCGGCCGGCCGGTCGAGCCGCAGCACGGCCTCGTGGAAGCGCGCGCCGCTAAAGGCCGCCTCGACGCCCGGCAGCGCGCCGAGTGAGTCGACCAGCTCGGCCGTGCGCGCAACGCAGGCCGCGGCGACCCGCTCGAGCCCCTGCGGCCCCAGCAGCGCCAGGTAGATCGTCGCGGCCGTCATCAGCAGCCCCTGGTTCGTGCAGATGTTCGACGTCGCCTTGCCGCGCCGGATGTGCTGCTCGCGCGCCTGCAGCGTCAGCGCGTAGCCCGGGCGGCCGTCCAGGTCGACGGTGCGCCCGACGATGCGCCCCGGCATGTGCCGGACGTGCTCCATCCGGCTGGTCATGAAGCCGACGTAGGGCCCGCCGCCGCACAGCGGCACGCCGAGCGGCTGCGCCTCGCCGCAGGCGATGTCGGCGCCGCCGTCGCCCCACTCGCCCGGCGGCTTCAGCAGCGCCAGCGACACCGGGTTGACGACCGCGATCACCAGCGCGCCCTGCGCCTGCGCCCAGCGCGCCAGCGCGTCGACGTCCTCGAGCTGGCCAAAGAAGTTCGGCTGCTGGATCACCAGCGCCGTGATGTCCTCGCCGGCGTAGCGCTGCAGCGACTCCGGCAGCGTCGTGCCCTGCTCGGTGCAGTAGGGCAGGTCCTCCAGCACCAGGCCCTGCCCGCCGGTGATCGCGCCAGCGACCTGGCGGTAGACCGGGTTGACCGTCGACGGCACCAGGATCCGGGCGCTCTTCGAGCGGCGGTGCGCGCGCACCGCCATCAGGCAGGCCTCGGCCAGCGCCGAGGCGCCGTCGTACAGCGACGCGTTCGAGACGTCCATGCCGGTCAGCGCCGCCATCATGGACTGGTACTCGTACATGACCTGCAGCGTGCCCTGGCTGGCCTCGGCCTGGTACGGGGTGTAGGCGCTGTAGATCTCGCCGCGCGACGTGACCGCCCAGACCGGTGCCGGGATGTGGTGCTCGTAGGCGCCGGCGCCGATGAAGTTCAGCAACCGACCGTCGCCCGCCGCGCGCTCGCCCAGCAGCCGGCAGACCTCCATCTCGGACAGCGCCTCCGGCACGCCCGGCAGCGCATCGACGCGCAGCCCGGCCGGGATCTCGTCGAACAGGTCGTCGATGCTCGCGACGCCGATCCGGTCCAGCATCGCGCGGACGTCGTCGTCGGTGTGCGGGATGTACGGCATGCTCAGTCCCCGGCAGCCAGCAACTCGCCGTAGGCGGCCGCGTCCAGCAGGCCCGCCGCGCCGGCGCCGACGGTCGGCTTCAGCCGCAGGATCCAGCCCTGGCCGTAGGGGTCCTGGTTGATCAGCTCCGGCTGCGTCGCCAGCGACTCGTTGCCGGCGGCGACCTCGCCGCCCACCGGCGTGTAGACGTCGGAGGCCGCCTTGACCGACTCGACGACCGCGCAGGCGTCGCCGGCCGACAGCTGGCGCCCCGCCTCCGGCACCTCGACGAACACCAGGTCGCCGAGCGCGGCCTGGGCGTGGTCGGTGATGCCGATCTCGACGCTGCCGTCCGGCAGCGTGCGGACCCACTCGTGGCTCTTCGTGTAGCGCAGATCGCCGGGAATGTTGCTCATGCGGATCTCCGTCTCAGGGTTCGACCAGGACCTTGCCGTGGCGGACGAATGGCGGCTTGACGATGCGCGCCGGCAGCAGCCGGCCGCGGATCTCGACCTGGACCTCGCCGGCAGCCGCCGCCGGCAGCCGCGCGAGCGCGATCGAGCGCTCCAGCGTCGGCGAGAACGTGCCGCTGGTGATCTCGCCGTCGCCGGCCGCGCCGCAGTCGACCCGCTGGTGCGCGCGCAGCACGCCGCGCTCCAGCAGCAGCAGGCCTGCGAGCCGCCGCGCAACGCCGGCCTGCTTCTGCGCGACCAGCGCCGCCTTGCCGATGAAGTCGCGCCCGCCGTCCAGCACGACGGTCCAGCCGAGGCCGGATTCCAGCGGCGTGACGGTCTCGTCCATGTCGCTGCCGTACAGGTTCATGCCGGCCTCGAGGCGCAG
Source organism: Steroidobacteraceae bacterium (assembly GCA_041568095.1). GTDB lineage: Bacteria > Pseudomonadota > Gammaproteobacteria > Steroidobacterales > Steroidobacteraceae > SCUD01. Next base: position 3,642 of record JBFGAO010000158.1, read on the forward strand.
CGTGTCGCGCGCGCCGAGGCCGCAGGGCCGCACGCCGGCCTTCACCAGCGACTCCCAGAACCGCGGCGCGTCGGCGGCGGGCAGCATGACCTCGAAGCCGTCCTCGCCGGTGTAGCCGGTGCGCGCGGCGAACCAGCCGCCGCAGTCGGCGCCGAAGAAGGCGCCGAGCGCGAGCGCGGCATCGCCGC
>JBFGAO010000159.1:0-3828 GCA_041568095.1 Steroidobacteraceae bacterium
CAATCACGGCATCATGCATCCACCCGCCCTCGTCGACATCGGTATCAACCTCGCGCACGACAGTTACGACCACGACCGCGAGGCCGTGATTGCCCGTGCGCGGGCTGCCGGCGTCGTCGCAATGGTCGTGACCGGCAGCACGCTGGACAGCAGCGCAGCGGCCCAGGCCCTGTGCCGTCGCTTTCCCGGGCTGCTGCGCTCGACCGCGGGCGTGCACCCGCACCATGCGGCAGGCTTCCAGGCCGGGGACCGCGGGCGGCTCGCGGAACTGGCCGCGGACCCGATGTGCGTCGCCGTCGGCGAGTGCGGGCTGGACTACTACCGGAACTTCTCGCCGCCGGACGAACAGCGCCGCGCCTTCGCCTGGCAGCTGGAACTGGCGGCGGAGCGCGGCCAGCCCGTGTTCCTGCACCAGCGGGACGCCCATGCCGACTTCATGGCGATCCTGCGCGAGCAGCTGCCGGCGCTGCCGCGCGCGGTGCTGCACTGCTTCACCGGCGACGGCGCCGAGCTGGACGACTGCCTCGCCGCCGGGCTGTTGATCGGCATCACCGGCTGGATCTGCGACGAGCGCCGCGGGCTGGGACTGCGCGACCTCGTCGGACGCATACCGTCCGGGCGCCTGATGCTCGAGACCGACGGGCCCTACCTGCTGCCGCGCAACGTGACGCCGAAGCCGGCCCACCGGCGCAACGAGCCGATGTACCTGCCGGCCGTGCTGGAAGCCGTCGCCGCGGCCCGCGGGGAGGCACCGGCCGAGCTGGCCGCGCGGACGACGGACAATGCGCGGCGCTTCTTTGGGCTTACACTGGCCAGGCCCGGGCAACCGGAATCACAGTGACAGAAGTCACTCGAATATAATGTAGTAATCGCTTGATAGATAAGGAAGTACCGTGGATTTCAAGCGCGCCAAGAAACTGATCGCCGACAGCTTCGACTCGTCGATCGTCCCGACCCTTTCCGACTACATCCGCATCCCGAACAAGTCGCCGCTGTTCGATCCCGACTGGGAGAAGCACGGCCACATGGACCGCGCCGCCGAACTGATGGCCGGCTGGTGCCGCCAGCAGCCGATCAAGGGCCTGCAGGTCGAGATCCAGCGGCTGCCGGGCCGGACGCCGGTACTGGTCTGCGAGGTCCCGGGCAGCGGCGCCGGCACCGTGCTGCTGTACGGCCACATGGACAAGCAGCCGGAATTCACCGGCTGGGCCGAGGGGCTGTCGCCCTGGGAGCCGGTGCTGCGCGACGGCAGGCTGTACGGGCGCGGCGGCGCGGACGACGGCTACGCGGTGTTCTCGTCGCTGACCGCGATCCGGGTGCTGCAGGAGCAGGGCATCCCGCACGGTCGCTGCCTGGTGCTGATCGAGGCCTGCGAGGAGAGCGGCAGCTACGACCTGCCCCACTATGTCGAGGCGCTGGCGGAGCGGATCGGCGAGCCGGAACTCGTGATCTGCCTCGACGCTGAATGCGGCAACTACGAGCAGCTGTGGTGCACGACCTCGCTGCGCGGCAACCTGGTCGGCACGCTGTCGGTCGAGGTGCTGCGCGAGGGCGTGCACTCGGGTGCCGGCACCGGCATCGCGCCGTCCGCGGTCCGCATCGCGCGGGCGCTGCTGTCGCGGGTCGAGAACGAGGTGACCGGCGACCTGCTGATCGAGGAGTTGTACGCCGACATCCCGCGGCCGCGCCACGAGCAGGCCCGTTCGGCAGCCGGCGTGCTCGGCGCGCAGGTCGCGGGCAAGATGCCCTTCGTCGACGGCGCAGCGCCGCTGTCCGACTCGCCCTACGAGCTGCTGCTGAACAACACCTGGCGGCCGACGCTGGCGGTCACCGGCGCGCGCGGCCTGCCGGACATCGGCAGCGCCGGCAACGTGCTGCTGCCGCGTGTGGACCTGAAACTGTCTTTCCGGCTGCCGCCGACCACGGAAGCGACGCGCGCGGCGGAGCTCGTCAAGCGCCGGCTCGAGTCCGACCCGCCGCACGGCGCCAAGGTCACGTTCCGGGTCGAGTCCTCGCTGGCCGGGTGGGACGCGCCGGAGCTGGCCCCGTGGCTCGAGCAATCGATGCGCGAGGCCTCGCAGGGCGCCTTCGGCCACGATGCGATGTACCTCGGCACCGGCGGCAGCATCCCGTTCATCGGCATGCTGGGCGAGCGCTTCCCGAAGACGCAGTTCCTCGTGACGGGCGTGCTGGGCCCGGCGTCGAACGCGCATGGCCCCAACGAGTTCCTGCACCTGGGCTGCGCGCGGCAGGTAACGGCCTGCGTCGCGCAGGTGCTGGCCGACCAGCAGGTCCACGCGTCCGGCGCGAAGGGCTGAGACTCAGCGGCGTGCCAGCGGGCTGCGCTCGGCGCTGCGGACCACGGCCTCCCAGGCCTCGCGGAACGGATGCTGCGCGACGTCGCCGCCCTCCGGCGGCGCCGGCAGTTCCGCAGCGAGGTCGGCGAGCATCGTGACCTGCGGCGGCCGGCCCTTCGGGAAGCGGCCGCGGTCGGTGAACACGACGCGGCCCTCGACGGGCACCTCTCCGGCCAGCAGCCGGACTGCCGCGACGCGGTCGTAGAGCGGCTCGATCGGGTTCAGGAAGGTCGAGCGCTCGGTGCCGTTCATGACCGTCCATTCCCGCATGTGCTCGCCGCCGAACACGACGCCGGCGACGTCGCGCAGGTCGATCACTAGCAGCCCGCGGGCCGTCAGCAGCAGGAAGTCGAGGTGCATCTGCCCGCCGCTGCCGTCGGGAACGAGCACGTCGCGCAGCGCAGCGCTGCCCAACCCTTCGATGGCCCGGATGACCTGCCGGCGCGCCCGGTGGACCCGCCAGCGCCGCCATAGCGCGACCGTGGCCAGCGCCAGCAGCGCGGCCAGCGTGATCGCGACGACGACCTGCGCCTCGAGTGTGGCCAGGTTCATGCCGCCACCAGCAAGTCGCGCAGCGCTGCGTAGTCGGCCTCGACCGGGCGGCGCGGCGCCGGGCGGGACAGCAGCGCTGCCAGTGCCGGCGGCGGCGCAACCGCGCGACCGACCAGCGGCTCGACGACCTCCGGGAACTTGGCGGGATGCGCGGTCGCGGCGACGACCCAGTGCGATTCTTCGCGCTGCGCCGGGGCCAGCGATTGCCAGGCATGCAGCGCGGCGGCCGTATGTGGGCACAGCACGGTACCGCTGCGCCGGTGCTCGTCGCGGATCGCCGCCCTGATTTCGAGGTCGTCGGCGCTCGCGCCGAGCAGCCGGCCGCCCAGCCCGCCCGCCGCGGGCCACAGCGCCTGCAGGCGCTCGAGGTTGCTGGGATCGCCGACGTCCATCGCGGAAGCGATCGTAGCGATGCTGGGGCGCGGCCGCCACGGGGCGCCTCCCAGGTGCTCGGGCACGGCGCGGTTGGCATTGTGAGCCAGCAGGATCTCGCCGACCGGCAGCCCCATCTCGCGCGCCCAGGCACAGGCAGTCGCATGGCCGAGGTTGCCCGACGGGATCGCGAAGGACGGCGCACGGCCCTCCTCGTCCCACAGCCGCAGGCTCGCGGCGGCGAACCAGGCCGCCTGCGGCAGCAGGCGCCCGACGTTGATGCTGTTGGCCGAGGACAGCGCGACCTGCGCGCGCAGCGCCTCGTCGGCGAATGCCTGCTTCACGAGCCGCTGGCAGTCGTCGAAGCTGCCGGCCACCGCGAGGCTCGTGACATTGTCGCCCCAGCAGTTCAGCTGCTGTTCCTGGCGCCGCGACACCAGCCCGTCGGGGTACAGCACGACAACGCGGATGCCTGGCCGGCGATGGAAGGCCGCGGCGGCCGCGCCGCCCGTGTCGCCCGAGGTCGCGACCAGGATCGTCAGCGGCC
>JBFGAO010000160.1:0-3825 GCA_041568095.1 Steroidobacteraceae bacterium
CCTTCTGCCGGACCAGCGCCTCGCTCTCGCGCAGCCGGCGCGCCAGTGGCGAGGCGGCCAGCGCGACGATGAAGGTCACGGCGCCCAGCAGCCCCGCCTGCGTCAGGTCCGAGGATTCGGCCAGCCCGGCGAGGAACACGATGACCTGCTGGCCCAGGATCGCCAGCGCGGCCCCGGCGGCGACGACGGTCGCAGCACGGCCGCGCAACAAGAGGCTGACCGCGCCGACCGGCAGGATCACCAGCAGGCCGAGGCCGCTGGCGACGCCGGCGCTCGCGAGCAGCAGCAGCGTGACGGCGACGAGGTCGAAGGTGATGTGCAGCACCGCCTGCGCCTGCAGGTTGGGCCAGCGTCGCTTCAGCAGCCCGATGCACAGCACGCCCGACGCGAACCAGGCGGCCAGCGTCACGAAGAAGAAGGCCGGGGCCGCGACCCCCAGCGTCTGCGGCTGTGATGCGGCCGCGACCAGCACCGCCAGGATCGACGGCACGCCCAGCCGGTACAGGTTCAGCAGGCCCAGGACACGCCAGGCCAGCTCCGGGTCGCCCGGCGCCTGGTCGGTATCCCGGTGCTTGAGGAATCTGGCCATCTGCTGGGGACGGTCGCTGGACTGGCCGCGACTCTAGCACGAGCCGCCAACGTGACTCCGCTGCCGCCGCGCGAATGCGACGGAGTTCAAGCACCGGGCTACAATGTCGCCCCTGCTGCCGCCCCGCGCGGGCCGCGCAGCGAAGTCTCGGGAGTTCCGGATCCTGTCATGAACCTGCACGAGTACCAGGCCAAGCAGCTGTTTGGCGAATATGGCGTGCCGGTCCCGCGCGGCCGGCTTGCCGCAAGCGCGAAAGACGCACAGGCGGCCGCGGCGGAACTGCCGGGACCTGTCTGGGTCGTCAAGGCACAGGTGCACGCGGGCGGGCGCGGCAAGGCCGGCGGCGTCAAGCTGTGCCGTTCCGCGGCAGAAGTCTCGAAGGCCGCGGGCGCGATGCTGGGTCAGCGCCTGGTCACGAAGCAGACCGGCGCCGGCGGGCTGCCGGTCGGCAGCGTCTACGTCGAGTCCGGCAGCGAGATCGCGCGCGAGCTGTACCTGAGCCTGCTCCTGAACCGCGACAGCGGCCGCATCGCCTTCGTTGCGTCCGCCGCCGGCGGCATGGACATCGAGGAGGTCGCCGCGAAGCAGCCGGAGAAGATCCTGCGCGCCGACGTGGACCCGGCGGCCGGGCTGCAGGGCTACCAGTGCCGGCGGCTGGCCTTCGGGCTGGGCCTGAAGGACGGCCAGGTCCGCGAGTTCGAGAAGATCGCGCGCGCGCTGTACCGGATGTTCCTCGACAAGGACCTGTCGCTGGTCGAGGTCAACCCGCTGATCGTGACCAGGCAGGGTGGCCTGGTCGCGCTGGACGCGAAGGTCAACGTCGAGTCGAACGCGCTGTTCCGGCAGCCTGCGCTGCGCGAGTTGCGCGACGAGTCGCAGGAAGACCCGATGGAGCTCGAGGCCTCGCGCCACGACCTCAACTACGTGTCGCTGGACGGCAGCATCGCCTGCATGGTCAACGGCGCCGGGCTCGCGATGGCGACGATGGACTTGATCAAGCTGCACGGCGGTTCGCCGGCCAACTTCCTCGACGTCGGCGGCACCGCGACCGCGGAGCGCGTGACCGAGGCCTTCCGGCTGATCCTGTCGAACGAGAAGGTCCGCGCCGTGCTCGTCAACATCTTCGGCGGAATCGTCCGCTGCGACGTGATCGCCGAGGGCATCGTGCAGGCGGTGCGCGAGGTCGGCGTCAAGGTGCCGGTCATCGTGCGGCTCGAGGGCACGAACGCGGACAAGGCCCGCAAGATCCTGGCCGCCAGCCCGCTCGCGATCCGGCCGGCGAAGGACCTGACCGACGCCGCGACGCAGGCCGTCGCGCTCGCGCAGGGCAAGCGGGCGCGCCGATGAGCATCCTGGTCGGCAGGCAGAGCCGCGTGATCTGCCAGGGCTTCACCGGCAAGCAGGGCAGCTTCCACTCCGAGCAGGCGATCGCCTACGGCACGAAGCTGGTCGGCGGCGTGACGCCGGGCCGCGGCGGCAGCAAGCACCTCGGCAAGCCCGTGTTCGACACCGTGCACGACGCCGTCGCGAAGACCGGCGCCGACGTCAGCATGATCTACGTGCCGGCGCCGTTCGCGGCCGACGCGATCCTCGAGGCCGCCGATGCCGGCATCGGCCTGATCGTCTGCATCACCGAGGGCATCCCGGTCAACGACATGGTCCGCGTCAAGGCGGCGCTGGCCGGCCGCGATTGCCGCCTGGTCGGGCCGAACTGCCCGGGCGTCATCACGCCGGGCGAGTGCAAGGTCGGGATCATGCCCGGCTTCATCCACCAGCCGGGCCGCATCGGCATCGTGTCGCGCTCCGGCACGCTGACCTACGAGGCCGTCTACCAGACCACGAACCTGGGCCTCGGCCAGTCGAGCTGCGTCGGCATCGGCGGCGACCCGGTGCGCGGCATGGGCTTCATCGACGTGATCGCGCTGTTCGAGCAGGACCCGAAGACCGACGGCATCGTGATGGTCGGCGAGATCGGCGGCAGCGACGAGGAGGCGGCCGCGGACTTCATCCGCGAGCACGTGACCAAGCCGGTCGTCGCCTACATCGCCGGCGTCACCGCGCCGGCCGGCAAGCGCATGGGCCATGCCGGCGCCGTGATCGCGGGCGGCAAGGGCACCGCCGCCGACAAGTACGCGGCACTCGAGGAGGCCCGCGTCAGCACCGTGCGCTCGCCGGCCGAGCTCGGCAGCGCGATGAAGCAGGCGCTGGTGGCGAAACGGCGCCCGAAGAAGAAGCGGCGCTGACGGACGGCATCCCATGAGCCGCGCGCTGCGCATTGCGCTCGCCCAGTTCAACGCGACGGTCGGCGACGCGCCGGGGAACTCGGGGCGCATCATCGAGCACATCGCGCCGGCGCGCGAGCAGGGCGCGCGGCTGCTCGTGACGCCAGAGCTCGCGATCTCGGGCTACCCGCCGGAGGATCTGCTGTTCCACGGCGGCCTGCGCAAGCGCATCGAGGCGGGTCTCGCGCGCATCGCGGACGCGGCGCGCGGCATCGACGTGCTGGTGGGCTACCCGGAGTACACGGACTCGGCGCTGTTCAACACCGCCGCCTGGCTGCGCGACGGCGAGGTCATCGCGCGCTACCGCAAGCAGCGGCTGCCGAACTACCAGGTTTTCGACGAGAAGCGCTATTTCCAGGCCGGCGAGGCGCCGTTCACGGTGGAGATCGACGGCGTCCGCGTCGCCCCGCTGATCTGCGAGGACGTCTGGCACGCGGATGTCGCGCGCGGCGCGCGGGCGGCGCGCGCCGAGCTAGTCATCGCGCTCAACGCCTCTCCCTTCCAGCGGGGCAAGCAGCCGGAGCGCGAGTCGAACCTGGGCGCGCGCGCGCGGGAAACCGGGCTGCCGTTCGTGTACGTGAACCTCGTCGGTGGCCAGGACGAGCTCGTGTTCGACGGCTGCTCCTTCGCCGTGGACACGGGCGGACGCACGGTCGCGCGCGCGCCGGCAGTCGCGGAGGCGCTGTTGTGCCTCGACGTGGCCGAGGCCGACCGGGGCGTGGACATCGAGCCGGATACGCTCGCCCCGCTGCCGGCAGGCGAGGAAAGCGTCTGGCGCGCGATCGTCACGGGCATTTCGGACTACGTCCGCAAGAACCACTTTGCGGGCGTTGTCGTCGGCCTGTCGGGCGGCGTCGACTCGGCGGTGGTGCTCGCGCTCGCCTGCGACGCGCTGGGTGCGGACCGCGTGCACGCGGTGATGATGCCGTCGCGGTTCACGTCGTCGGCGTCCGA
>JBFGAO010000161.1:0-3807 GCA_041568095.1 Steroidobacteraceae bacterium
CGCCGTCCGGGTCGACCTCGCCCCCGGCGGGCGCCGCGTCGCTGACGGCCAGCGCCAGTTCGACCCATTCGTAGTGCGCGAGCTCGTCCAGGAACGGCGGCTCGTCGGCCGGCCGCGCGTCACGCGCCTGCAGCCACTCGACGAACTCGCGCGGCAATTCCAGGAAGTAGGGCGTGTGCGCATGGTGACCGGCGTAGAAGGCGCGCACCAGGCGCCGCCAGCGCCCGTCGCCGAGGATGGCGCGGGCCACCGGGAAGGTGCCGGCCAGCAGCTCGGCGACATTGTTGAAGAACAACTCGCGGTAGACGTCCATGCGCCGCGGCTCGATGCCCTCCGGCGCCGGCACATGTTCCGGGTCGCGCAGGTGCGCGGCGAACAGCCGCTGCCGGTCGGCGAGGCGCACCGCTCAGGCCCCCGCGGCGGCGGTCCGCGGCCGGTGGCGCTGCTGGCGGCGCCGGACCTCGGCGACCTCGGCAACCAGCTCGCCCAGCGGCGGGAAGTTGAAGTCGCGCTCGAGCAGTGTCGGCACCGGCCCGAAGCGCGCATAGGCCTCGTCGAGCAGCGACCAGACGTCGCCGCAGACCTCGGCGCCGTGCGTGTCGACGCGCAGGTCCTCCGCCTCGACGTAATGGCCCGCGACGTGGAAGTACCAGACGCGCGCGGCCGGCAGTGCGCGCAGGAACTCGCGTGCGTCATAGCGGTGGTTGATCGCGTTGACGAAGATGTTGTTGACGTCCAGCAGCAGCCCGCAGTCGGCCTCGTCGAGCACCGCAGTCACGAACTCCAGCTCGCTCATCGCGGCGCCCGGCGCCGCGTAGTACGAGACGTTCTCGACCGCGATCGGGCGCTCGAGGACCTCCTGGGCGCGACGGATCCGGCCGGCCACCCAGCGCACGGCCTCGTCCGTGAACGGGATCGGCATCAGGTCGTACAGGTGGCCGTCGTCCGAGCAATAGCTCAGGTGCTCGGTGTAGGCGCGGATGCCGTGCTCGTCGAGGAAGCCACGGATGTCGCGCAGCAATTGCTCGTCCAGCGGTGCCGGCCCGCCCAGCGACAGCGACAGGCCGTGCGCGACGAAGGGATGCCTCTCGGTGTAATGGCGCAGCTGCCCGCCCAGCCGGCCGCCGACATGGATCCAGTTCTCGGGGGCCAGCTCGAAGAAGTCGATGCCGGCGGTGCCGGCCTCGTGCAACTCGGGCAGCAGCGCGCGACGGAAGCCGAGACCGGCGCCCGTGACGGGGTGACGCTGCTGGGTGGCGGGAAAGTTCTTCATGCCGACTGGGAATGAGACCGGGGCTGCCGGCCCGATATTACGCCAGCCCGGCGAGCCGCCGTGCGCGCCGCAGGAAGGCCGCCTCGTCCGGCGGCTGCCCGGCGCGGCCCGCTTCCCACAGCGTCGCGGCCAGGCAGTCGATCAGCAGGTGCTCGGCTTCGTGCGCATCGCCGCGCCGCTGCACGAGCCGGCCGAACAGCTCGCGGATCCCGGCCGGCCGGTCCGCCGCGATGCACTCGCGCAGCGCTGCATGCAGGCCGAGGTGCAGGAACGGGTTGGTCCGGCCGCCCTCGGGCCCCCAGTCGCCTGCGAGCGCAGCCTCTTCGTCCTCCATCAGCGCCTGGTATTCCGGGTGCAGCTCCAGCAATTCCGCCAGCATCGCCTCCAGCGGCGACAGCGGCTGGCCGGCCCTTGCCTTGCGCCAGGCCTCGACCCAGGCGCGGCGCAGCTCGGCGCGGTCGGCCATGCCCGGCAGCGGCATCTCAGCCGGCCTCCGTCTTGTCCGGGTAGCGGCACAGGTCTGCAATGAGGCAGGAGGGACAGTCGGGCTTGCGTGCCTTGCAGACGTAGCGGCCGTGCAGGATCAGCCAGTGATGCGCATCCTTGCGGAACCCGGGCGGGACCGCCTTCAACAGCCGCTCCTCGACCTCGCGGACGTTGCGGCCGGGCGCCAGGCCGGTCCGGTTCGCGACCCGGAAGATGTGCGTGTCGACGGCGATCGTCGGTTCGCCGAATGCCGTGTTCAGCACGACGTTGGCAGTCTTGCGCCCGACGCCGGGCAGGGCCTCGAGGGCGGCGCGGTCGGCGGGGACCTCGCCGCCATGGCGCCCCAGCAGGATCCTGCTCGCTGCGATCACGTGGCGCGCCTTGGCGCGCCACAGGCCGATGGTCCGGATGTGGCGGCCGAGCCCGGCCTCGCCGAGGCGGACCATCGCCGCCGGGTCCGGCGCGACCTCGAACAGGATCCGCGTCGCCTCGTTGACACTGCGATCGGTCGCCTGCGCCGACAGGATCACGGACACCAGCAGCTGGTAGGGCGTCCGGTAGCGCAGTTCCGTGGCCGGGCGCGGGTTCGCGTCGCGCAGCCGCTCGAACAGCCGCCGGCGCGCCGCCGGCCCCATCACGCGGGGCTCAGTCCGCCTCGCCATCCGCATCCCCGAGGCTGGCCCGCAGCGCCGCCTGCCAGCGGGCCTGCTCGTGCGCCTGGCGCCGGCGCCGGGCCTCGTAGCGGCGGCGGAAGTGCGGCGCCCGCGCAGCGACCTCGTCCCGGGTCAGCAGCCGCTGCGGCAGCCCCGGCGCCGGACGCATGTGGATGCAGTCCACCGGGCACAGCGGCAGGCACAGGTCGCAGCCGCTGCAGTCGGCGGCGATCACCGTGTGCATGCGCTTGCGCGCACCGACGATCGCATCCGTCGGGCAGTCGTCGAGGCAGCGCGCGCAGCCGATGCAGGCCTCCTCGTCGATCCACGCGACCAGCGGCGGCCCCTCGCTGCCGCAATCCGGATCGAGCGGCCGCCCGGGCCGCCCGAGCAGGGCGGCGAGGTCGCTGATCAGGGCGCGGCCGCCCGGAGGGCAGCGGTTCAGTTCCGCCTCGCCGCGCGCCAGCGCCTCCGCATAGGGGCGGCAGCCGTCGAAGCCGCAGCGCCGGCACTGGGTCTGCGGCAACAGCGCGTCGATGCGTGAGGACAGCTCAGCGCCTGGCCGGGTCCCCGGCATGCGCCCGCCTCAGCTGACCTTCATGCCGGGACGCGCGCCGGCGTCCGGCCCGACCAGGAACAGCTCGCTGCCGCCGGCGCCGGCGGCGAGGACCATGCCCTCGGAGACGCCGAAGCGCATCTTGCGGGGCTTCAGGTTCGCGACGACGACGACGTGCCGGCCGACCAGCTGCGCGGGCGGGTAGGCGAGGCGGATGCCGGCGAAGATCTGGCGCCGCTCGCCGCCGAGGTCGACGGTCAGCTGCAGCAGCTTGTCGGCGCCCTCGACTTCGGCGGCCGCCTCGATGCGGCCCACGCGCAGGTCCACGCGCGAGAAGTCCTCGATGCTCAGTTCGCCGGACTCTGGTGCCGCGGCGGGCTTGTCGTCGCTCATCGGTGTCTCCAGCAGCGCCTGGACCTGCCCGGCGTCGAGCCGGGTCGCCAGCGCCTCGTAAGGCCGTATCAGCCGGTCCAGCAGCGGCTCGCGCACGTCGTCCCAATGGCGGAACGGCGCGTCCAGGAAGGCGGCTGCGCGCGCCGCCGTGTCGGGCAGCACCGGCTGCAGGCAGCTCATCAGCACGCGGAACAGGTTGATCCCCTGGGTGCAGACCGCCTGGACCTCGGCCGCCCGCGCCGGGTCCTTCGCGGCGAGCCAGGGCTTGCAGCGGTCGATGTAGGCGTTCGCACGGTCGGCCAGCGCCATGACCTCGCGCACGGCGACGGCGTACTCGCGGGCCTCGTAGGCCTGCGCGATGCGCCCGGTCGCCGCGACGAACTCGTCGTAGAGGGCCGGCTCCGGCAGCGCCGCGGCGAGGCGCCCGCCGTGCCCGCGGTGGATGA
>JBFGAO010000162.1:0-3804 GCA_041568095.1 Steroidobacteraceae bacterium
CGCGGCGCCCGGCCAGGATCGAGTAGGCCCAGCCGGCCCCGACCGCCCCGGCCCAGATCCACAGCGGATCGACGCCGAGACGCCCGATGTCGACCAGCCAGGTGCCGGCCAGCGCCAGCGCGATCAGCAGTCCCCAGGCAACAAAGTAATGGCCACCGAAGACCGTGACCTTGCGGCTGCGGTCCATCATGGCGCGGATATGGGCGAGGTCGTCGGCGGCCTGGCGTGTGTCGGTCATCGGCATGCTCCCCTAGGCATTAACTCTGTCTCGCAGAGTACTCTGCCGCATCTGGGCCTGTCAAGCGCCAGGCCGGGGTCTGCGACAATCAGCCTCCTTCTGCCCTAGCGGAGTCGCCGTGCTGCTGTCGGAATCGCGCCAGTTCCTGTTCGTGCACGTGCAGAAGACCGCCGGCACCAGCATCACGGAAGTGCTGGCACCGCACGCGCTGGCGCCGGCGGCGACGCGCTGGAACAAGGTACTGTCCGACCTCGGCTGGCGGCGCGACTGGCGCCGTCACTTCTTCCGGACCCATGCGCCGCTGGCGCGCGCCGAGCGCTTCCTGCCGCCCGCGCTGTTGCGCTCGCTGTTCAAGTTCGCCTTCGTCCGCAATCCCTGGGACCGGCTGGTGTCCTGGTACGCCTACATCCTCGAGGACGAGACCCACCACCGGCACCGCCGGGTCCGCGCGCAGGGCGACTTCGCGGCCTTCGTGCATCACGAGGCCCGCAAGCCGCGGCGCTCGCAGTGGTGGATGCTGCGCAATGCCGCAGACGAGCTCGGCGTGGACTTCGTCGGCCGCTTCGAGCACCTCGAGCGCGACATGGGCGAGGTCTGCTCGCGGCTGCGGCTGGACTACCGCCCGCTGCCGCGCGCGAAAAGCTCGCGCCACGCGGCCTACCAGACCTTTTACACGCCCGAGCTGGCCGAGTTCGTCGCGCGGCACTGGGCGCGCGACGTCGAGGCCTTCGGCTACCGCTTCGACGGCTGAGCCACGCTACCATGCGGCCTGCGCAACGGCCGCCGAGGACCTGCCCTTGTCGCTGTACGAAGAAGCCTGCCGCTACCTGCCCGGCGGCGTGAACTCCCCGGTCCGCGCCTTCCGCGGCGTCGGCGGCGAGCCGCTGTTCATCCGCCGCGCCGCCGGCGCCTGGGTCGAGGCCGAGGACGGCCGCCGCTACATCGACTACGTCGGCTCCTGGGGGCCGATGATCCTCGGCCACGCGCACCCGGAGGTCATCGCGGCGGTCACGGCACGCGCGGCCGACGGCCTGTCCTTCGGCGCGCCGACCGTCATCGAGACCGAGCTGGCGCGCAAGGTCTGCGAGCTGATGCCCGCCATCGAGCGGGTCCGGATGGTCAGCTCCGGCACCGAGGCGACGATGAGCGCGATCCGGCTCGCGCGCGGCTACACCGGGCGCGACTGCATCGTGAAGTTCGAGGGCTGCTACCACGGCCACTCGGACTCGCTGCTGGTCAAGGCCGGCTCCGGCGCGCTGACGCTGGGCGTGCCGAGCTCGCCCGGCGTGCCGGCCGCGGTCGCTGCGACGACGATCACGCTGGATTACAACGACGCCGACGCGGTCCGGCGCTGCTTCGCCGGTGCCGGCGAGCGCATCGCCTGCGTGATCGTCGAGCCGGTCGCCGGCAACATGAACTGCGTGCCGCCGGTGCCGGGCTTCCTCGAGGCGCTGCGCGAGCAGTGCAGCGCGCACGGCGCGCTCTTGATCTTCGACGAGGTCATGACCGGCTTCCGGGTCGCGGCCGGTGGCGCGCAGGCGCTGTACGGCGTGACGCCCGACCTGACGACGCTCGGCAAGATCGTCGGCGGCGGCATGCCGGTCGGCGCCTTCGGCGGCCGCCGCGACGTCATGGAGCGGCTCGCGCCGCTGGGGCCCGTCTACCAGGCCGGCACGCTGTCCGGCAACCCGGTCGCGATGGCGGCGGGACTCGCGACGCTCGGGCTCGTGTCGCAGCCGGGCTTCCACGAGCGCCTCGCCGCGACGACGCAGCGCCTGGCCGACGGCCTCGAAGCCGCCGCGCGCGAAGCCGGCATCCCGCTCGCGACCAGCCGGGTTGGCGGCATGTTCGGGCTGTTCTTCACCGCCGATGCGCCGGTCACGAGCTACCGGCAGGTCATGGCCTGCGACACGGACCGCTTCCGTCGCTTCTTCCACGCGATGCTGGAGCGCGGCGTCTACCTCGCGCCGTCCGCCTACGAGGCCGGCTTCGTGTCGGCGTCCCACGGCGAGGCCGAGATCGACGCGACGATCGACGCGGCGCGCGACGCCTTCGCGCTGCTCGCCGGCTGATGCGCGCGCTCGGCTGGTTCCTGCTCGCGATCCTCGGCACGCTGCTGTTCGCGGCACTGGTCGCCTACCCGGTCTGGCTGCTCGCGATCGCGATCGAGCCCGACTGGCGCTTCCACAAGGTCATCAGCCGCTTCTGGCAGCTGTCGATGCTGGCCGGCGTCGCGCTGGGCGTGTGGCGGCTCGGGCTGCGCGGCCGCGCCGACTGGGGCTACGGGCTGCCGCGCGCGCGCTTCCTGCGCCAGGCGGCTGCCGGGCTCGCGCTGGGCGTCGCGACGATGCTGCCGGTCGCGGTCGCGCTGGTCGCGCTGGGCATCCGCGAGCCGCGCGACGGGCTCGATGCGGCGCTGTGGCTCGAGGGCCTCGCCAGCGGCGCGGCGATCGGCCTCGCCGTCGCACTGATCGAGGAAACCTTCTTCCGCGGCCTGATGTTCCAGGCCGTGCGCCGCGAGGCCGGCCTCGCGCTGGCAGTCGCGTCCACGGCGCTGCTGTACTCCGGCATCCATTTCCTCGCGCGGATCCGGATCCCGGCCGAAGAGGTCGACTGGGGCAGCGGCTTCATGCTGCTCGCCGCGGCGCTCGCACGCTACGCGCAGCCGCTGACGATCGCGGACGCCTTCGTGACGCTGGCGCTGGTCGGCGTGCTGCTCGCGCTGGTCCGGCACTGGACCGGCAGCATCGCGGCCTGCATCGGCCTGCACATGGGCTGGGTCTGGGTCATCAAGACGACCGGCGCGGTCTCGGAGGCGGCGCCCGGCGCCGGGTGGGCCTGGCTGGTCAGCGAGTTCGACGCCTTCACCGGCTGGCTCGCCGCGGGCTGGAGCCTGCTGATCCTGCTCGCGGCGCTGCGCTGGCGCGGGCGCTTCGCCCGCTGGCGCGCCGGGCCTGCCTAGCCGCGCCTGATCGCCGGCTCGATCGCGGCGAGCCGCGCCAGCGGGTCGGTCATCTCCAGCAGCGCCTGCCTGTCCGCCAGCGACAGCGGCAGCATCTCGGCAAGGCGGTTGCCGAGCCAGGCCGCGTCCTCGCCCGGCGGCACGTGGCGGTAGACCTCGCCGGCTTCCGGCAACACGCGCCGGACGACCTCGGCCATCCAGCCCTGCTCCGCCGGCACCGCGACCTCCGGGTCGGCCGCGATGTCGACGACGCGCCCCATGTTCAGGCCGTCGGGCTGCACCCAGGCCTCGACGACGCGGACCCGCTGCCGGCCCAGGCAGTTGATGCCCAGCAGGCCGTCATCGAGCTGGTCGAAGTCCACGATCGTCGCCTCGGTGCCGATCGCCGCGAAGGTCGCGCCGGAGGCGGCCTCGGCACCGGCGACCAGCATCAGCACCGCGAACCCGGTCTGCTCGCGCAGACAGCGGCTGACCATGTCGAGGTAACGCGGCTCGAAGATCCGAAGCGGCAGCGGCCCGCCCGGGAACAGCACCGCATTGAGCGGGAACAGCGGCAATTCGCGCGTGGCCTCGCTCACGGTCCCGCCCGCAGCGCCGCCAGCAG
>JBFGAO010000163.1:0-3781 GCA_041568095.1 Steroidobacteraceae bacterium
CGGTCGAGCGCACGCAGGAAGACGTCAATTTCATGTTCAAGGGGCCCGTCGAACTGCTGCTCGCGAAGCGCGAGCAGTACGAGGCCTGGGAAGGCTACTTCGAGGCCGTGCGTGACTACTGGGTTACGCGCGCGACGCTGCGCGTCGCATCCGGCGGCCCGCTGCCGGGCGACGGGCAGCCGCTCGTGCCGGTCGTCGGGCCCGCGCAGGTGCTGCCGTCCGGGTCCGACTCCGGGCGCGAGCCCGGGCACCACCACCACCATCACCGGGAACAGCCATGAAGATCTCGAGACGCAACTGGTTCCGCTGGGCCGGCGCCAGCAGCCTGCTGCCGCTGGCGATGCTGGCGGGCCGCGGCGACGCGCAGCAGGCGCCGCCGGCGGCCGCACCGGCCCGGGCGCGCGGCCGCTACACGCCGGTGCGGACGCTGAACGGCTGGACGCTGCCTTACCGGGTGGTTGGCGGCGTCAAGGAATTCCACCTGGTCGCCGAGGAAGTCGAGCACGAGTTCGCGCCGGGATCGCGCGCGAAGTGCTGGGGCTACAACGGCACGACGCCGGGGCCGACCATCGAGGCGGTCGAAGGCGACCGCGTGCGGATCCTCGTGACGAACCGGCTGCCGGAGCACACCAGCATCCACTGGCACGGCATCCTCCTGCCCTCCGGCATGGACGGCGTCGGCGGGCTGTCGCAGCCGCACATCGGGCCGGGCGAGACCTTCGCCTACGAGTTCACGCTGCGCCAGCACGGCACGCACATGTACCACCCGCATGCCGACGAAATGGTGCAGCTCGCCGCGGGCATGATGGGCATGTTCATCATCCACCCGCGCAACGGCGAGCCCGAGCCGGTCCATCGCGACTACTGCTTCCTGCTGCACAACTGGGCGCTGCACCCGGGCACCTGGCGGCCGGACCCGGCCGTGATGACCGACTTCGACCTGTGGACCTTCAACAGCAAGGCGTTCCCGGCAATCGAGACGCTGGTCGCGCGCACCGGCGAGCGCATCCGCATCCGCGTCGGCAACCTGTCCATGCACAACCACCCGATCCACCTGCACGGCGTGCAGTTCCACGTCACCGGATCGGACGGGGGGCGCTGGCCGCGCTCGGCCTGGCGCACCGAGTCCAGCGAGGTCGTCGGCGTCGGCCAGACCCGCGACCTGGAATGTATCGGCGTGCCCGGCGACTGGGCGCTGCACTGCCACATGTCCCATCACACGATGAACGCGATGGGCCACGACATCCCGAATCCGCTGGGCGTGGACCAGGGCGGCATCGAGGCCCAGATCCGCCGAATCCTGCCGGGCTACATGGCGATGGGGCAGCACGGCATGGCGGAGCATCAGGAGCACGTCGACGCCGGCCACATGCCTGGCCCGGAGAACACGCTGCCGATGTTCAGCGGCAAGGGGCCGTTCGGCAACCTGGAGATGGGCGGCATGTTCACGGTGCTGAAGGTCCGCGACGAGCAGCGGCCCGGCGACTACACGGATCCGGGCTGGTACCGGAACCCGCCGGGCACGGTCGCGCATCGCGTCAGCACCGATCCCGGCTACGGCCAGCCGGCGCGGCGCGGCCACGTGAAGATGGAGCACGAGCATTGAGGGCCCGGCGATGAAGGCGATCAAGTGGACGCTGCTGGCGCTCGCGCTGCTGGCGATGCTGCTGTGGGGCTATGCGCTGTCGGGTGCCTATGGCGTCGGCGCCGACGAGCCGCACTGGCGCATGACCGAGCGGCTGCTCGACGCGGTGCGCAGCCGGTCGGTCGCCGCGCGCGCGGCGTCGGTCGCGGTGCCTGACCTGTCTGGCGAGGCAAACGTGACCGCGGGCGCCGGCAACTACGATGCGATGTGCGCCTCCTGTCACCTGCAGCCGGGTGTCGCGGAAACCGAATTGAGCGCCGGCCTGTATCCGGCGCCGCCGGACCTGACGGCCCGCGCCGCCGACCCTGCCGAGGCCTTCTGGGTGATCAGGCACGGCCTGAAGATGACGGGCATGCCGGCCTGGGGCGGGCACATGGGGGACCGCCACATCTGGGACATCGTCGCCTTCCTGCAGCGCCTGCCAGCGCTGACGGCGGATGAGTACCGGACGCTGGTCGAAGCCAGCGGCGGCCATTCGCACGGGCCCGACGACGGCGAGGACGCGCCGAAGACGCACGTGCACGCCGACGGGAAGGCCCACCAGCACTGACGGCGCCTGCACCGGAAGCAGCGATGGAACGGCGGCAAGGCAGTCACTGCCACGCAGAACAGGCGGCGCGGGCCGCGCCGCCGGGCGCGCGGTACACCTGCCCGATGCATCCCGAGATCGTCCGCAACGAACCCGGCGACTGCCCGGTCTGCGGCATGGCGCTGGAACCATTGCTGCCGGCCGCGGATGAGGGCGAGCACCCGGAACTGACCGACTTCCGGCGGCGCTTCTGGTGGACGCTGCCGCTGACGGCGGCGGTGCTGGTGCTCGCGATGGCCGGCCACCGGCTGCCCTGGCCGCCGGCGCCGCTGCGTGGCTGGCTCGAACTGCTGCTGTCTGTCCCGGTCGTCTGCTGGGCCGGCTGGCCGTTCTTCCGGCGCTGGGCGGCCTCGATCGCGAATCGCAGCCCGAACATGTGGACGCTGATCGGCACCGGCGTCGGCGCCGCGTTCGCCTACAGCGTCGCAGCGCTCGTCGTGCCCGACTGGTTCCCGGCGGCCTTCCGCGAGCATGGCCGCGTCGGCGTGTATTTCGAGGCTGCCGCCGTGATCGTGTCGCTGACGCTGCTGGGCCAGGTGCTGGAATTGACGGCGCGCGCGCAGACCTCGGCAGCCGTCAAGGCGCTGCTGGGCCTGGCGCCGAAGACCGCGCGCCGGCTGCGCGACGACGGCAGCGACGAAGAGGTGCCGCTGGCCGAGATCCGGCCCGGCGACCGGCTGCGCGTGCGGCCGGGCGAGAAGCTGCCGGTCGACGGCGAGGTACTGGACGGGCGCTCGAGCGTCGACGAGTCGATGCTGACCGGCGAGCCGATGCCGGTAGGTAAGGAACCGGGCAGCCGCGTGATCGGCGCGACGATCAACGGCAGCGGCAGCCTCGTGATGCGCGCCGAGCGCGTCGGCAGCGACACGGTGCTGGCGCAGATCGTGGAACTGGTCGCGCAGGCGCAGCGCTCGCGCGCGCCGCTGCAGCGCCTGGCCGACGGCGTCTCGTACTGGTTCGTGCTGGCCGTGCTCGCGGTTGCTGCCGCGACGCTGCTGGCCTGGGGCCTGTTCGGCCCGGAGCCGTCGTGGACCTGGGGCGTGCTGAACGCGGTAGCCGTCCTGATCATCGCCTGCCCCTGCGCGCTGGGCCTCGCGACGCCGATGTCGGTGATGGTCGCGACCGGCAAGGCCGCGACTCTGGGCGTGCTGTTCCGCGACGCCGAGGCGATCGAGACCATGCGCGGCATCGACACGCTGGTCGTCGACAAGACCGGCACGCTGACCGAGGGCCGCCCGGCCTTCTTGCGCGCGATCCCGGCGCCCGGATTCGACGAGGACGGATTGCTGCGCCTGGCCGCGAGCCTCGACCGCGGCAGCGAGCACCCGCTGGCCGAGGCCATCGTCGCCGAGGCGCAACGCCGCGAGTTGCCGCTCGCGGAAGCCGAGGATTTCGACTCGGTGACCGGCAGCGGCGTTGTCGGGCGCGTCGAGGGTCGCGCGCTCGTGCTCGGCAGCGCCGGGCTGATGCAGGATCGTGGCGTGGACGTCGCGGTGCTCGACAAACAGGCCCGCTCGCTGCGCGACCAAGGCGCGACGGTGGTGTTC
>JBFGAO010000164.1:0-3773 GCA_041568095.1 Steroidobacteraceae bacterium
AAGCGCGACGGATCCAGCGGGCCGACCTCGCTCTGCGTCCAGCGCTCGAGCCGGCTGTCGGCGAAGGACCAGACCCAGGCGTCCCAGAGGCTGGTCGGCGTCTGCACCGACAGCGCGATGCGCTCGCCGGCAGGATCGAAGGCCAGCCCGCCAACGAGGCCGCGCGGCAGCCCGGGCCCGACGAGGTCCTGGCCGCGCTCGAGGTCGAGCAGCAGCAGCCGGCTGTAGCCGTCCTCGTTGACGGCATAGGCGAGCCGGCGCCGGTCATTCGAGACGGAAACGTCCTCGACATCCCAGGGGATGTGGCCGGACAGCGAGTCGATGCGCCCGGTCGCGAGGTCGGCGTAGCGCAGCGTCCGGAACTCGCTGCCGGCATCCGACGTGAAGTAGACGCCGCGGTCGTCGCCGGTGAAGGCGACCGGGATCCGGGCGGCCTTGTCCGCGCGCGGCTCGATCTCGGTCAGCCGGCGCTCCGCGATGTCGTAGACATAGCCATAGGACTCGGTCACCGACACGAAGCGCGTCAGCAGCAGCCGGCGGCCGTCGCCGGAGACGTCGCTGACCGACCAGCCGGGCTCGGGCGCCTCGAACACCAGTTCGGGCGGCGCGCCGTCGGCGGGGTCGTCGAGGTAGACGTCCGCGACGACGCCGGTGCGCGCGGTCCAGGTGAAGGCGAAGCGGGTGCCGTCGCGCGTCCAGCGGATGCCGCCGACGCGGCCGCGGCCGTCCGTCAGCCGCGCCGGCTCGGGCTCTCCAGGCAGCAGGTAGTAGAGTTGGAAGTCCTCGTTGCCGCCGACGTCGCGCGTGAAGGCGAGGCCGGGCCGCGCGCCGGTCGGCGACCAGGCGGCCGCCCCGACCGGTTCCTCGAAGAAGGTGATCTGGCGCCGCGCGCCCATCGGCATGTCCACGAGATGCAATTGCGCGGTCTGGGCGAAGCGCGTGCGGACGGTCAGCGCGCCCTGCGGCGTCCAGTCGACGACGGTCGCCGAGCGCATCTGCTGCCACTGGCGCAGCCGCGCGACCAGCGCCGACGGGATCTCGGGGATGCCCTCGACGACCAGTTGTCCGCGCGTGACGCGCTGGACTTCGGCGGTTGCGGGCAGCGCCGCGAGCAGGCAAGTCAGCAGCAGGGCCGGTCTCGTCATCGAATCCTCCGGGCGCGGGCGGGAAGGGTCGCCACCCTGCCACAAATGGCGGGCTGGCACGAGCGGGCCGCCGTGCGATCATGCGCGCGATGAGCAGGGACATCGCCGGCAGGTTGACGGCTTTCGAGGCAGGAATCACCGCGATCGACGTGGATTACGTGCGGCCGCGGCTCGCGGCCTCGCACCTGGTCGTCGACGCTGGCCGGGCCGCGTTCGTCGACACCGGCACGACGCATTCGGTGCCGGCGCTGATGGCGGCGCTGGAGGCTGCTGGCCTCGCGCCCGGCGACGTGGACTGGGTGCTGACGACGCACGTGCACCTGGACCATGCCGGCGGCGCCGGCGCGCTGATGCAGCGGCTGCCGAACGCACGCTGCGTCGTGCACCCGCGCGGCGCCCGGCACCTCGCCGACCCGGCGAAACTCGTCGCCGGCACGATCGCGGTCTACGGCGAGCGGCGCTACCGCGAGCTGTACGGCGAGCTGGTGCCGATCCCGCAGGAGCGGCTGCTGGTGCCCGGCGACGGCGAGCGCATCCGGCTCGGCGCGCGGACGCTGGAGCTGATCCACACGCCCGGCCACGCGCTGCACCACTACTGCATCGTGGACCGCGAGCACGCGCGGATCTTTTCCGGCGACACCTTCGGGATCTCCTACCGCGACTTCGACGTGGACGGCCGCGCCTTCATCTTCCCGACCACGACGCCGGTGCACTTCGACCCGGAGGCGCTGTGCGCGTCGGTGGACCGGCTGATGGCATATCAGCCGGTCGCGATCTACCTGACCCACTACGCCGAGGTCCGCGAACTCGACCGGCTGTCCGCCGAGATGAAGGAGCGTGTGCGGGCATTCGCGGGGCTCGGGCGCGACCTGGCCGCCGCGCCGGACCGCGCCGCTCAGCTGCGCATCGGGATGTACCGGCTGCTGTCGGGCTGGCTCGACGAGCACGGCTTCGACCCGGATCCCGGGCGCCGGCACCGGCTGCTCGACGACGACATCGAGCTGAACTGCCAGGGCATCGAGCACTGGCTGGACCACGGGCAGCGCGCCGCATGAACGGCTTCAGGGCCTTCCGGATCCGGCGCCGTGACGACCGCGTCGAGGCCGGCTTCGAGTCCATGCGGCTCGACGAGCTGACGCCGGGCGAGGTCGTGATCCGCGTGCGCTGGTCCGGCATCAACTACAAGGACGCGCTGGCGGCGACCGGCGCCGGCAGGATCCTGCGCCAGTACCCGCTGAACGGCGGCATCGACCTGTCCGGCGAGGTCGTGACCTCCACCGACCCGCGCTACCGGGACGGCGAGGCCGTGCTGGTGACCGGCTGCGGGCTCAGCGAGACCGTGGACGGCGGCTACGCCGAGTACGCGCGCGTCGCCGGCGACTCGGTGATCCGGCTGCCGGAGGGCGTGGACCTGCAGCAGGCGATGGCGATCGGCACCGCCGGCTTCACCGCGGCGCTGGCGATCCACCGGATGGAGCACAACGGGCAGGTGCCGGGCCGGGGCCCGGTCGTCGTGACCGGCGCCAGCGGCGGCGTCGGATCGATCGCCGTGGACATGCTGGCCGGTCGCGGCTACGAGGTCGTCGCGGTCAGCGGCAAGGCGGAGGTCGGGGACTACCTGCGGGCGCTCGGCGCGGCACGGGTGCTGCGGCGCCAGGACATCGACTACGGCAGCCGGCCGATGGAGACGGCGCTGTGGGCTGGCGCGATCGACAACGTCGGCGGCGAGACGCTGACCTGGCTGACGCGCACCGTCGACTTCTGGGGCAACATCGCCAGCATCGGCCTCGCCGGCAGTGCGAAGCTGGAGACGACGGTGATGCCGTTCATCCTGCGTGGTGTGAACCTGCTCGGCATCAACTCGTCGGCGACGCCGCGTGACCTGCGCCTCGAGGTCTGGAAGCGCATCGCCGGCGACCTGCGGCCGCGGCACCTCGACCGCCTTGTCACGCGCACGATCGGCTTCGATGAATTGCCGGGCGCCTTCGGCGACTACCTCGAGGGCCGCGTGACCGGCCGGACCGTGGTGCGGATTGGCTGAAGCGCGCGGGGCGGACGCAGCGCTGGATGCGGCGCTCGCCGCAGGCGCGAAGGCGCTGGGGCTGCCGCTCGCGCCCGCACAGCGCGCCACGCTGCTGCGGCTGCTCGCCGAGCTCGCCGACTGGAACGAGCGCGTCAACCTGACCGCGATCAGGGCGCCCGAGGACATGCTCCGCAAGCACCTGCTCGATTCGCTCGCGGTCGCGCGCTGGCTGCGCGGGCCGCGCGTCGCGGACGTCGGCACCGGGGCCGGCTTCCCGGGCCTGCCGCTGGCCGTCGTGCTGCCGGAGCTGTCGTTCACGCTGATCGAGGCGACCGGCAAGAAGGCCCGCTTCGTCCGCCACGCGGCGGAACTGCTGGGCTTCGCCAACGTCGAGGTCGTCCACGCGCGGGCCGAGGCCTGGCGGCCGCCGGCGCCCTTCGACACGGTCGTCGCGCGCGCGCTCGGCAGCCTCGCCGAGTTCATCGGCCATGCCGGCGCGCTGTGCGCCCGCGACGGGCGGCTGCTCGCGATGAAGGGCCGCGAGCCGGCCGACGAGCTCCGGGAGCTGCCGCGCGGCTGGCGCGCGCTGGCGGTGCACCGCGTCG
>JBFGAO010000165.1:0-3769 GCA_041568095.1 Steroidobacteraceae bacterium
ACGACGAACATGCGCTCGGCATCGGTCAGGTGCGCAATCGACACGATCGAGATGCGCGGCTTGCCGTCGGGCGTGAACAGCAGGCGCTGGACGTCCAGAGACTCGCCCTGCAGCCAGACCTCGAAGCCCGGCGACGCGAGCAGGTTGTTGATCGCCATCGCCAGCTCGAGCCGTTCCTTCGGCGGGTAGAAGGTGTCGACGTCGAACACGCCGACCTTCGCGAACGGCGGCTTCTGGATCGCGCCGATCAGCCCGGCCAGGTCCAGCGCGCGGCCCTGGCCCCAGGCCGCGTCGACGATCGACGACAACAGGATGTGCTCGCGACTCTTCAGAGGGTCGGCCGCGATGCCGACCAGGCCCAGCAGGCCCGACACGGCCGCGGAGATTCGGTCCTTGGTCGCGGCCGGGTCGGCCTCGCCGGCCGGCGGCGCGAAGGAGCGCAGCACGGAGAGCGGCAGCCCGGCGGTGCTGCCGGGCGTGTACACGGCGATGTCCACGGCGTCGCGGAAGCGGCGGATACGCTCGCCGTCCTGGCCCCAGTCGGCGAGGCCTTTCTTCCACAGCGCAGCGATCTTCGCCGCGAACTCGTCCGGCGACTGGCCCTTGCGGCCGGCCTCGGCCTCGTCGATCCAGGGCCGGAACTCGGCGGCCGACAGGCCGGGGAAGGCCAGCATCAGGTTGGCGATGTCGCCCTTCGGGTCGATGACCAGCGCCGGGATGCCGTCCAGCGCGGCTTCCTCGAGCAGCGACAGGCACAGTCCGGTCTTGCCGCTGCCGGTCATGCCGACGCAGACCGCGTGCGTCGTCAGGTCCTTGGAGTCGTACATCAGCGGCTCGGCGGCGAGCTGCTTCGACCTGGGGTCGTACTCGCGGCCGACGTAGAACGCGCCCAGCTTCTCGAAGTCGCTCATGGGAACCCTGCGCGGAAATCCGGGACGTAGCGCCGGATTATACGCACGGGCGGCAGGCCGGCGGATCGTGGTAAGTTGCCGCCGCAGGCGGATCACCGACTTGGAAGCGACGACCCCTCCCGAAGTCCCGAAGGAAGAGCGCCAGTGGGCTGCGCTCGCGCACCTGTCCGCGTTCCTGATCCTGCTGGTTCCCGTCATCGGCGGCGTGCTGGGCCCTCTGCTGGTCTGGATCTTCAGGAAGGACGACATGCCCTTCGTCCGGACCCAGGGCCGCGAGGCGATCAACTTCCAGATCTCGGTGCTGGTCGCGCTGGCCGTGTCCGGCCTGCTGCTGTTCGTGCTGGTCGGCCTGGTGCTGCTGCCGCTGGTGCTGCTGATGAACTTCGTGCTGATCGTCGTCGCTGCGATCCAGGCCAGCGACGGGCGCGACTACCGTTATCCCTTCAACCTGAGGTTGCTGCGTTGATCCGACACCTGATGCTCGCCGTCGCCGTCATGGCGGCCCCGCACATGGCCGGTGCCGCCGACCATGCCGACCCGAACGCCGCCGCGAACGCGCTGTTCGATCGCCAGTTCCAGCAGTACATCGAGTCCGAGCCGGCAATCGCGGCGTCGCTCGGTCTCAGGATCCGCTACGGCGAGTGGACCGACCCGACGGAGCGCGGCGACCGGCTGCGCATGCAGCTGGCCCGGGAGCAGCTCGCCGAGCTGGTCTCGTCCGTCAAGCCCGAGGCACTGGACGAGCCGACGCGGCTGTCCTTCGAGGTCGCCAAAGCGACGCTGGAGCGGCGTCTCGCGCGGCATCCGTGGCGCAACCACGATTACATGTTCGACAAGGGCGGCCCGCACGTGTCGCTGCCGTCCTTCCTGCTGAACACGCACCGGATCGACAATGCGGCCGACGCGGAGGCCTGGGTGCAGCGCCTCGAGGGCATCGGCAACTACCTGCGCGTCAGGCTCGAGCGCGCGGAGGAGGCCCGCAGGGCGGGCGTGCTGCCGCCGCGCTTCGTGTTCCCGTACGTGGTGACCGACGCGCAGAACATCATCACCGGGCGGCCCTTCGACGAGGGTCCCGCCGACAGCCCGTTGTTCGCGGACGCGAAGGCACGGATCGGCGCGCTCGACATCGACCCGGCCCGGCGCGAGGCGCTGCTGGCCCGCGCCGAGCTCGCGCTGCTGGAGTCGGTCGGGCCCGCCTACCAGGAGGTCATCGCGTGGGCGACGGCGACGGAGCCGCTCGCGACCAGCGACGACGGCGTCTGGAAGCTGCCGCAGGGCCAGGCCTACTACGACTACCTGCTCGCGCACCACACGACGACGGCGCTGCGTGCCGACGAGATCCACGCGATCGGCCTGCGCGAGGTCGGCCAACTGCAGGACGACATGCGCCGGCTGATGCCGCAGCTCGGCTTCGAGGGCAGCCTCGCCGGGCTGTTCGAGCACATGCGCAGCGACGACCGCTTCTACTACCCGGGCACGCTGGAGGGCCGCGCGGCCTACCTGGCCGAGGCGACGCGGATCATCGACACGATGTGGCTGCGGCTGCCCGAGCTGTTCGTGACCGTGCCGAAGGCGCGGGTCGTGGTGCGCGCAGTCGAGCCCTTCCGCGAGAAATCGGCTGGCAAGGCCTTCTACCAGCGCCCGCCGGCCGACGGCAGCCGCCCGGGCGTGTTCTACGTGAACCTCTACGACATGCGCGAGGTGCCGAAGTACGAGATCGAGGCGCTGGCCTACCACGAGGGCGTGCCGGGCCACCACATGCAGGCGGCCTTCCTGGTCGAGCGCGAGGCGCTGCCGCGCTTCCGGCGCACCGGCGGCTTCACCGCCTACGGCGAGGGCTGGGGCCTGTACACGGAGCGGCTGCCCGTCGAGATCGGGCTCTACTCCGATCCCTGGTCCGAGATGGGCCGGCTGGTGCTGGAGATCCACCGCGCCGTGCGCCTGGTCGTCGACACCGGCATCCATGCGAAGCGCTGGACGCGCGAGCAGGCGATCGCCTACCAGGTCGCGAACACGCCGGTGACCGAGGAGGCGGCGGCCCGCGCGATCGAGCGCTACATCCTGAACCCCGGCCAGGCGACCGCGTACACGATCGGCATGCTGAAGATCATCGAATTGCGCGAGCGGGCCGAGGCGGCGCTCGGCGAGCGCTTCGACCTGCGCCACTTCCACGAGCTCGTGCTGGGCACCGGCGGCGTGCCGCTGACGGTGCTCGAGGCCGAGGTGCTGCGCTGGATCGACACGCGGCGCGCGGAGGGAGACGCCCGGTGACGCCGGCGGTCGAGCCGTTCTTCCACGCGCCGACCTCGACCTGGACCTACGTCGTCAGCGACCCGGGCAGCGGCGAGGCCGTGATCATCGACCCGGTGCTCGACTACGACGTCAAGTCGGGCCGCTGGTGGACCGACTCCGCGCAATCCGTGCTGGACCACGTCCGGCAGTCGCGGCTGGCGGTGCGCTGGATCCTCGAGACGCATGCGCATGCGGATCACCTGAGCTCGGCGGCCTGGTTGCGCGACCAGCTCGGCGTGCCGGTCGCAATCGGCGCCGGCATCCGCGACGTGCAGGCGACCTTCCGCGACCTGCTGAACCTCGGCACGGGCTTTGCGACCGACGGCAGCCAGTTCGACCGGCTGCTCGGCGACGGCGAGACGCTGCCGCTCGGGGAACTCGAGATCCGCGTGCTGCCGACGCCGGGGCACACCAGCGACAGCGTCAGCTACGTCATCGGCGATGCGGTGTTCGTCGGCGACACCGTTTTCATGCCCGATGGCGGCACCGCGCGCTGCGACTTCCCCGGCGGCGACGCGGCGCTGCTGTACGCGTCGGTCCGGCGCCTGTACCAGCTGCCGCCGGCG
>JBFGAO010000166.1:0-3742 GCA_041568095.1 Steroidobacteraceae bacterium
CCGGAAGCCGCGCGGCCGCGCCGTGCCGCCTGCGTCGTAGCCGCGGCCGGTGCCGCGGCGGGCGCAGGCCTCGCAGCGGCCGCCGTCGCGGCGGCGCCCGCGGCCGCACCGGCCTCGACGCGGCCCTGCAGCGCACCCGGCGCGACCTCCTCGCCCTCGGCGACGCTGATCTCGCGCAGCACGCCGGTGGCCGGCGCCGGCACCTCGACCGTGACCTTGTCGGTCTCGATCTCGACCAGCGGCTCGTGCTCGGTGACCGGGTCGCCGGCGGCCTTGAGCCAGCGCAGCACCTGCGAGCGGGTTCCCTCGGCCTGGTCGGCCGGCAGCGTGACGTCGATCAGGCTGGCCATGCTCAGACGCTCGCGATGCGGCGGATCGCCGCGACGATGCCCGCGACCGACGGCAGCACGGCCTCCAGCAGCACCGGGCTGTGCGGGCGAGGCACGACCGGCATCGCGAGCCGTTCGACCGGCGCGTCGAGGCCGAAGAAGGCTTCCTGCGCGAGCACGGCCGCGATCTCGGCGCCGAAGCCGGCGGTCAGGTTGTCCTCGTGCACGATCAGGCAGCGCCGCGTCTTCGCGACCGACGCGAGCACGGCGTCGCGGTCCCAGGGCGCCAGCGTGCGCAGGTCGATCAGCTCGACCTCGACGCCGGACTGCTGCGCCGCCTGCTCGCAGCGCTCGACCATCGCGCCCCAGCTGACCAGGGTCAGCTCGGCGCCCTCGCGCAGCACCCGCGCGACGCCGAAGGGCAGCACGAAGTCGTCGCCCGGCCAGGGGCGCCGCGCCCAGGCGCCGTCCAGCAGCGAGCGGTGCTCGAAGAAGATCACCGGGTCATTGCCGCGCAGCGCCGCGCGCAGCAGGCCGACGGCGTCCTCGGCATTGGACGGCATCGCGACGCGCCAGCCGGTGGCGTGGATGAACTGCACCTCGTTGCACTGGCTGTGCCAGGGGTCGCCGCACTTGAAGAAGCCGCCCGGCATGCGCACGACGATCGGCGCGGCGAAGCGGTTGGCCGTGCGCCAGCGCATCGTGCCGCAGTCGTGCAGCTGCTCGGCGGCGGGGTCCGCGTACTTGCGGAACTGGATCTCCGGCACCGGCATCAGCCCGGCGAGAGCCATGCCGACCGCGCGGCCGATGATGCCCTCCTCGGACAGGCTGGTGTCGAACACCCGCGCCTCGCCGAACTTCTCCTGCAGGCCCATCGTCGCCGCGTGCACGCCGCCCTTGCGGCCGACGTCCTCGCCGAAGACCAGCAGCCGCGGGTTGACGGCGAGCTCGTGCTCGAGCGTGCGCCGGATCGCGGTGACCATGTTGATCCGCGCGCCCTCCGGCCGCGGCGTCGCGCTGCCCGGAGGCAGGCTGACGCCCTCAGGGCGCAGGCCGCCCTGCTGCTGCAAATCGTCGCCTGCGCCGGCCGGCTCGCTGAATGCGTGGCGGGTCACCGTGGCCGGGTCCGGCTCGGGCCGCGCAGCGACCTCGGCCAGCGCCGCCTCGACCTCGGCCTGCGCCGCCTGCTCCAGCTTCTGCCAGTCGGCTTCCGGCAGCCGCCCCGGCACCAGCTGCCGGCGCAGGTTCGGCAGCGGGTCGCGGGCCTGCTCGTCGGCGATCTCCTGCTCGCTCTTGTAGGCCTGGGTGTCCTGGCCCGAGTGGCCGGACAGGCGCGGCACGCGCAGCCTCAGCAGCACCGGCCCGTCGCCGGCGCGCACCGCGGCGACTGCCTGGCGGATCAGTTCGGCCGCCGCCAGGGGCTCGGCCGCGTCGCCCTGCAGCAGCCGCAGGTTGCCGAAGGCCGCCAGGTTGGCAGCGATGTCGCCGCCGGGCGTCTGCATCACGGACGGCACCGAGATGCCGTAGCCGTTGTCCTCGATGAAGTACAGCAGCGGCAGCCGCTGTGTCGTCGCGATGTTCAGCGAGGCCCAGAAGCCGTTGGTTGCACAGGACGCGTCGCCGCCATGCGCGACCGCGATGCTGCCCGCCCAGTCGGCGTCGCCGAGTTCCTCGCTGCGGTAGCGGATCGCCTGCGCCCAGCCGACCGCCGGCGTGTACTGCGCGCCGACGCCGCCACAGGCCGGCAGCAGGCAGGGACCGTCGCGCCGCGGCAGGTTGAACACGACGCCGATGTCGCGACCGCCCGAGATGCTGCCCTCGCGCATCATCGTCGAGGCCAGCGCGTCGGCCGGCGACAGGCCCAGCGCGAGCGCCAGCGGGCGCGACCGATAATAAGGTGCGACGGCGTCGTGCCGGGCGGTCAGCAGGCTGCCGAGCAGGGCCTGGGTCAGGTCGTGGCCGCGCGCCGAGAACTGGTACAGCACGCGGCGTTCCGGCATCAGCCGGGTCTCCTCGAGCGCGTCCAGCGCCCGGGACAGCAGGGTCGTGTGCAGCACGGCGCGCCAGTCGAAGTCGAGGCCGGGCTCGGCTCCGGCGCGGGCAGGCTGCTGGGCGGTAGCGGGCATCGCGGTCCCCCGTTGCGCAATGCCTCATCCTACTGGCGCCCTGCAGGTGATTCTTAGCCAATTTCACGGTTTTCGCCGTCTGTTTTGGTGATACCCTTCACTGGCACCCAAGTGGATGAAGGAATCCGCTCATGGCGACGCTGGACCGCATCGACGTCCGGATCCTCGAGGAATTGCAGCGCGAGGGGCGCCTGAGCCATGTCGAACTGGCCGGCCGCGTCGGGCTGTCGCCGACGCCCTGCACCCGCCGCGTGCGCCGGCTCGAGCGCGAGGGCGTGATCCAGAACTACGCCGCGATCGTGGACCCGCGGCGCGTCGGCCAGCAGGTGACCGCCTACGTGCAGATCAAGCTCGAGCGCCACACCGACGAGGTCGTCGAGCGCTTCCGGCGCATGCTCGAGGAGCGCCCGGAGGTGGTCGCCGCACACGCGATGACCGGCGAGATGGACTTCCTGCTGCGCGTCGTCGTGCCGGACCTCGACGCGCTGGGGCGGTTCACGCTGCACCGGCTGCTGAAGCTGCCCGGCGTCCGCGACGTCCGCTCGAGCCTGGTGCTGGAAACGCTGAAGACGGTTGCGCGGGTGCCGCTGGAGGCCGCCGCCGGCCGCTGACCGCCGGCCCGGCGCGGGGCCCGCCGGGAAGGAACCGCAGCGCCTGCCGACGGTCCATCCCCGGTACGCTAGAATCTGGGCGCCCCAACGGAGACCGACCACGATGATGACCAAGCTGACCGCCGCTGTTGCGGCCTGCCTCGCTGCCGCCGTCGCCCAGGCCACCTGCATCTACCCGCGCGGGCCCGAGCGGCTGCCTGACGGCAACAGCGCGAGCTTCGACGAGATGCTGGAGGCGCAGAAGGCCGTCAAGCAGTTCAACGACGACGTCAACGCCTACAACGCCTGCCTCGACCTCGAGCTGAAGGCCTTCGCCGAGAGCGGCCAGTTCAACGAGATGCGACTCGAGGAACTGAAGGTCATGCAGGCGAAGAAGCACAACGCGGCCGTCGACGAGGTCCAGGCCCTGGCCGACCGCTTCAACGAGCAGCTGCGCGTCTACAACGCCCGCACCAAGAAGAAGTGAGCCCGGGCGGCCGATGCTGACCCCGGCCGAGGCCGAGGCGGCGATCGCCGCAAACCTGGATCCCGGCCCGGACGAGACCGTCCCGCTGCGCGCCTGCGCAGGCCGGGTGCTGCGCCAGCAGGTCCTGGCCGAGCGCGACGCGCCGCCCTTCGACCGCGTCGCGATGGACGGCATCGCGCTCGCCAGCGCGGCCATGGCGGAGGGCCGGCG
>JBFGAO010000167.1:0-3741 GCA_041568095.1 Steroidobacteraceae bacterium
CCCGGCCGAGGACTACGCCCGCAGCCTGCTGGCACGCGCCGGGGGCTTCGCCGGCTTCAGCCTGCTGGCGATGGACGGGCAGAGCCTCGCCTACGTGGTCAGCCACCCCGCACCCGAATTGCTGTTGCTGGAGCCGGGCATCTACGGGCTCAGCAACCGGCGGCTGGACACGCCCTGGCCCAAGGTCCTGCGCACGCGCGAGCGCTTCCGGCAGGAGCTGTCCCGGATCGAGCCGGACCCGGCAAGGCTGTTCGCGATGCTGTCCGACCGCCGGCAGGCTCCCGACGAGGAACTGCCCGACACGGGCGTCGGGCGGGACTGGGAGCGGCTGCTGTCGGCGCCGTTCATCGTCAGCGCCACTTATGGCACGCGCTGCTCGACCGTGATACTCGCCCGCAACGACGGCATGGTGACGGTCGAGGAGCGCAGCCATGCAACCGACGGCGCGCCTGCCGGTCGAACCCGCATGGCCTTCGTCGCCCGACCGTCCCGATGCTGAAGCGCGTAGCTGCGAAAATCCTCGCCGCCGCATGGCTGCTCGTCGCCGTCCCGGTCGCGGCCGCCCCCGCGATCGAGGTCGATGTCGAGGGCGTCGACGGGCGCCTGCGCGAGAACGTGCTGGCCTTCCTGAGCCTGCAGCGCCATGCGCGCTCGACCGCACTGGACGAGGACGTCGTCGGGCGGCTCGCGCAGCGCGCCGAGCGCGAGGTCGCCGCGGCGCTGCGGCCCTTCGGCTACTACGAGCCCGAGGTCGAGACCGCGCTGGCCCGCGATGGCGAGGGCTGGAAGGCGGTCGTGACCGTGCGGCCCGGGCCGCCGGTGATCCTGGTCGAGCAGCAGGTCGAGGTCTCCGGCCCCGGCCGCGACGAGCCCTTCCTGCGCCGCGTCACCGCCGCGTCGCCGCTGCGCGAGGGCGCGAGGCTGAGCCACGCCGACTACGAGCAGCTGAAGGGCGACCTGCAGCGCGCGGCGGCGGGCCACGGTTACCTCGACGCCGTGTTCACGCGCAGCGAGCTGGTCGTCGACCCGGCGGCGCGCGAGGCGCGCGCGTTCCTCGCGATGGAGACCGGCGAGCGCTACCGCTTCGGAACGACGACGATCGAGCAGGACTTCCTGAAGCCCGGGCTCGTCGAGCGCTACCTGCGCTACGGCGAGGGCGACTGGTACGACGCCGGTGCGCTGCTGCGCACGCAGTTCGCGCTGGACGACTCGCAGTACTTCTCGATCGTCGAGGCGCTGCCCGAGGACCGCGACCGCGAGCGGCTGCTCGTGCCGGTCCGGATCCGCTCGCAGGCGAACAAGCCCAACCTGTACACGATCGCGGCGGGCTATGCGACCGACACCCGCGCGCGCGGCACGCTCGGCTGGGAGAACCGCCGGCTGAACTCGTCGGGGCACCGCCTGCGCATGGAACTGCGCGGGTCCAGCATCGAGGAGAGCGCGCGGCTGACCTACGCGATCCCGTGGTCGGACCCCGCCCTCGAGAGGCTGGCCTTCGAGCTGCGCAGCCTGCGCGAGCGGCGCGCCGACGTCGAGACGACCGGCGGCAGCTTCCGCGTCGCGCTGACCCAGGTCCGGGGCAACTGGCAACGCGTGATGTCGGTGACCGCCGAGGAGACCCGCGACGAGCTGGTCACGGCCGGCACCTCGGCGGCGATCGCCGCGCAGCGCAGCAGGCTGCTGGTGCCCGGGATCTCGTATGCGCTGCTGCCGCCCGGCTTCCTCGGCATCAACGCAATTCCGCGCGGCTTGTACGCGGAACTGTCCGGCTCGACGACCGCGCTGGGCTCGGACACCGACTTCGCGCGGATCGTGCTGCGCGACGAGCGCCGGTTCCGTCTCGCAGAGCGCTGGCACCTGCTGCTGCGCGGCGAGATCGGTACCAGCATCGTCGGCGACTTCCAGGAGCTGCCCGCGCAGTATCGCTTCTTCGCCGGCGGCGACCGCAGCGTCCGCGGCTACGCCTACGAGGAACTGTCGCCGGTGGATGCCGACGGCAACCGCGTCGGCGGCCGGCACCTCGTCGTCGGCAGCGCCGAGATCCAGTACGACCTGCCGCGCAACTTCGTGCTCGCAGCCTTCGTCGACGGCGGCAACGCCGTCAACGACTTCGGCGACCGGCTCGAGTACTCGGCCGGCATCGGCCTGCGTTACCGGCTGCCCTTCCTCAGCATCGGCATCGATGTCGCGCAGTCGATCTCGGAATCGGGCCGCAGCCCGCGGCTGCACCTGAACTTCACGCCGGAGTTCTGAGCGGTGAAGCGACGGACGCTGTGGATGCTGCTGTCGGTCCCGCTTGCGGCGCTGCTGCTGCTCGCGGCCGCTGCGGTCTGGCTGCTGACGACCGAGTCCGGCCTGCGCCGTGCGCTCGTCGTGCTGGAGGGCCTCGACCGGGTCACGATCCGCGTCGACGGCGCGCGCGGCCGGCTGATCGGCCCGCTGCAGGCCGACACGGTGCTGATCGAGCACCCGCGCGCGACGATCCGGCTGCGCTCGCTCGAGGCCGACTACGAGCCGTCCGAGTTGCTGGCCGGCCGCATCGCCGCGGAGCGGATCCGGGTTGCCGGCATCGACATCCAGGTGCACCCGCGCACCGAGCCGCCGCGCGGCGCGCCGGCCTTCATGCCACGCTGGCTGACCGCGGTCGCCGACGACCTGCAGGTCGAGGAAGCGCGCATCACGTCGCCGCAGGGCAACGTGCTGCTGCTGCGAGGCGTCGGCGGCTCGGCCAGGGTCTCCCGCCGCAGCATCCGTTTCCGGGACGTCAAGGGCGACGCGGGCAACTGGTCGGCAGCCGGCGCGAGCGGCAGCCTTGCCGCACGCGAGCCACTGGCCCTCGACGGCAACACGACATTCACGCTGACCCGCGCGCGCGAGGTCACCGGCCAGGCGCGCTTCGGCGGCGACCTGGGCCGGCTGCTCGTCGATGCGCGGTTCGACTCGCCGGCCAGGGCGCAGGCTTCCGTGACCGTCACGGACCTGGTCGCCGCGCTGCGCTGGAGCGCGACCGGCGAACTCGAGGAGCTCGACCTGCGGCGCTGGCTGGACGAGCCGCCCCTCGGGCCGCTGCGCGGCAGCTTCACCGCCAGCGGCGACATCCGCAGCTACCACGCGAACGGCCAGTTGCACGGCGACGGCCTGCCCGAGCGCGGCGTCGACTTCGACGCCGCGCTCGGCTACGCAGACGGCGTGCTGCTGCTGCCGGAGGTGCTGCTGGCCGTGCCCGGCACGTCGATGAGCGCGCTCGCCGCCGGCGAGATCACGCTGGGCGACGAGCCGCGGCTGGGCCTCAGCACGCAGTGGACCGACTTCCGCTGGCCGCTGGCCGGCAAGGCCTTGCTGGAATCGCCGTCGGGCCAGCTAGGCCTCAGCGGCTGGCGCGCGTTCGCGTTCCAGACCTCGGGGCGCTACGTCGTGCCCGGCCTGCCGCCCGCGGAAGGATCGGCGCGCGGCCAATTGACCGCGACGCAGCTGCTCGTCGAGGAATCGTCGTTTGCGGCGCTGGGCGGCCGCATCGAGGCCGCCGGCATGGTCACGCGCGACGAGCCGCGTGCCTGGACGCTGAGCGGGCAGGCCCGCGACGTCGACCCTGCCGCGCTGCGCGAGCAGCTCGACGGCCGCCTGTCCTTCGGCTTCTCCGCTTCAGGGGTCGGGGTGGCTTCGGACGCGCGCTGGGCCGGCGCCGTGACCGGGCTGTCGGGCACTTTCCGCGGGCAGCGCGCCAGCGGCGCCGGGCTCGTC
>JBFGAO010000168.1:0-3733 GCA_041568095.1 Steroidobacteraceae bacterium
CCGGGGTGCCGCTCACCGCCGACGTCCCGCGGCGCGACGCGCGCCGCCAGGAACTGCGGAAGCGGGTCTGGGACCGGCTCGCGGGCATCACCGAGCGCGGCCCGGCGACGGTGATCATCCTGGTCTCGGTCGTGCTGGGCGTGCTCGGGCTGATCAAGGGCAAGGAGACGCCGATCGGCGACACGCAGGCCGGCGTGCCCGAACTGCACCCCGACTCGCGCTACAACCGGGACAGCGTGCTGATCAGCGAGCGCTTCTCGATCGGCACCGACGTGCTGAACGTGATCGCGGCGACGCACCCGGATGGCTGCATCGACTTCCCCATCATCGACGCGATCGACCGCTTCGCCTGGCACATGGCCAACGTCGAGGGCGTCCGCGACGTCGTCAGCCTGGCTGGCGTGTCGAAAGTCGTCAGCGCCGGCTGGAGCGAGGGCAGCCTGAAGTGGCGCAACCTGCCGCGCGACCAGCGCCAGCTCGTGCAGGCGCAGAGCTACATCGAGACCAGCAGCGGGCTGCTGAACCGCGACTGCAGCGTGATGCCGGTCGTGCTGTTCCTGGCCGACCACCGCGCCGAGACGATCGAGCGGGTGATCGCGGCCGTCAAGGACTACCGCCGGGAGAACCCGACCGAGGGCCTCGCGCTGCACCTCGCGACCGGCAACGTCGGCGTCATGGCGGCGCAGAACGAGGAGGTCAAGGACAAGGAGTTCGTGATCCTCGGCTGGGTGTTCGCGGCGGTCACGGTCATGTGCCTCGTCAACTTCCGCTCCTTCGTCGGCACGGCCATGGTGATCCTGCCGCTGGCGCTGGTGTCGGTACTCGTCTACGCGGTGATGGCCTTCGTAGGCATCGGGCTCAAGGTCAACACGCTGCCGATGGTCGCGCTGGGCGCCGGCATCGGCGTCGACTACGGCATCTACCTGTTCAGCCGGATGCAGGAGTTCCTGCGCCGGGGCGAGGGCGTCCGGACCGCCTACCGCCACGCGCTGTCGGTGACGGGCATGGCGATCATCTTCACCGGCCTGACGCTGGCGATCGGCGTCGCGACCTGGGCCTTCTCGCCGCTGAAGTTCCAGGCCGACGTCGGCCTGATGCTGACCTTCATGTTCCTGGTCAACATGCTGGGTGCGATGATCCTGCTGCCGGCGATCGGCACCTGGCTGCTGCCCTTCAGCCGGATGACGCGCCGGGCCGCGCGCTAGTCGTCCTGCGGCCGGCCACGCAGCCGCTTCAGCTGCTGCCGCTGCCGCTTGCCCTCCAGCCGCCGTGCCCGCGATGCCGCTGTCGGCCTGGTCGGACGCCGCGGCTTCGGCACGGTGCCGGCCTGCACTATCAGCGCTGCAAGTCGCTCCAGCGCGTCGCGGCGGTTCGCCTCGCGGCTGCGGTGCCGGTGCGCCTCGATGACGATCTCGTCAGCCTGCGTCAGCCGCCGGCCGGCGAGCCGGCGCAGCCGCTGCTTGCCGGCCTCGTCCAGCAGCGAGGTCGCGCCGACGTCGAAGCGCAGCTCGCAGGCGGTCGCGACCTTGTTGACGTTCTGGCCGCCCGGTCCCGGGCTGCGGACGTAACTGAGGGCGTACTCGGAGGCCGGGATGTCCGGCACGTCAGTCCTGGCCGTCGGCGGCCGGCTCGACCGGGCCGCGTGGCGGCGGGGCCAGCAGCGACGCGGAGCGGACGCCCTCGAGGATGCGCAGCTCGCGCTGCGCGGGCGGGATCGTGATGCCGTGCTCGCGGAACAGCGCCCAGATCCGGCGGTTGACGTCGGAGCGCACGTTGTTGACGCCCTCCGCCGGGTCGCCGATCCAGAAGCGCAGCTCGATCTCCATGCCGTAGTCGGCAAACTCCATCAGCCGCGACACCGGCAGCGGCTCGCGCAGGATGCGCGGGTGGACGGCCGCATCCAGCAGCAGCCGCAGCGCCAGCTCGACGTCGTCCTGGTAGGAGATGCGTACCGGCAGCCGCAGCCGGACCTTCGGGTGGCCGTAGCTCCAGTTGATCAGCGGGTTCGTGATCAGGTTCTGGTTAGGCACCAGCGTCGCGACGCCGTCGCGGTCACGGACCACGATGTGCCGGCCGCGCAGTTCCTCGACCCAGCCGAAGCCGGTCGTGCTGGTGCCGGTCGTGCCGGAGAAGCTGATCACGTCGCCGGGCTTGATCGAGCGGTCCATCAGCAGCACGAAGCCGCTGACGAAGTTCGCGGCGATCGCCTGCAGCCCGAAGCCGAGCCCGAGGCCGATCGCGCCGGAAAAGACCGTCAGCGTCGTCAGGTCGAGGCCGGCGGACTGCAGGCCGAGCAGCACGCCGAGGCCGATCAGGAAGGCGTAGGCGGCCTTGCCGATGCCGATCCGCGTCGACGGCGCCAGCGCCTCGATGCCGGCGATGCGGCGGTCGAGCCAGCGCGCGACCCAGACGCTGGCGACGACGAACATGGTCAGCGTGACGAGCCCGGTGAATACGGTCCGCAGCGTCAGGCGCTTGTCGCCGACCTGGTAGCCCATTGCGTCGAGCGCCGCGAGCACCGCGTCCAGCCAGCCGAGCTGATGGATCGCGACGACGGCCCATATCGCGAGCGTCGCGCGGATCTCCCAGCTCTTGATGCGCAGGCCCTGGCCCAGCGACAGGCGCAGCAGGAACACGCCGAGGCGGATCAGCGCCAGCGAGACCAGCAGCGGCGTCGCGACCGCCAGCAACGATGTCGCGAGGCCTGCCGCATCCAGCAGCGCGCGCGCCAGCCAGACGGCCAGCAGCCCGGCGACGTAGGGTGAGACGACGACCAATGCCTCGAGCAAGCCGCCGCGCAGCCCCATGCCGGCCTCCGAGCGCGGCAAATACCAGCGCCGCGTCAGCGCCACGCCGGAGATCACGACCGCGGCGACTGCCGCCAGTGCGAGGGACTGCGCGACGCCGGCGGGCGTCCGCAGGCTCCCGATCAGGTCGAGGAGCGCCTCAGGCATCGAGGTCGGGGATCAGCTCGCTCTCGAGCCGCTGGATCTGGTCCTTCAGCAGCAGCTTGCGCTTCTTGAGCCGGCGCAGCTGCAGTTCGTCGACGTAAATGTCCATCGACAGCCGGCAGATCACGTCGTCGAGGTCGCGGTGCTCGATGCGCAGCTCGCGCAGGCGCTGGATGCGCTCGAACAGCTCGGTGTTGACATTGTCTGAGTCCGTCATTCCGGCTCGGGTCCGGGGTCGAAGGCGGGAAACGGGGCGCCGGACCAGACCGGCCGCACCGACCGGGGAAGCTTAGCCAAACGACCCGG
This sequence comes from Steroidobacteraceae bacterium, assembly GCA_041568095.1. Lineage (GTDB taxonomy): Bacteria > Pseudomonadota > Gammaproteobacteria > Steroidobacterales > Steroidobacteraceae > SCUD01. The sequence goes on from JBFGAO010000168.1 coordinate 3,258, forward strand.
AGGATTCCACGGGAATGCCGGGTCGTGGAAATCGGAGCCGACCGAGCCTTCCATGCCGCAGCGCACCGCCAGTGATGTCGCCTGCTCGCGCTGTGCCGGACCGCCGCCGCCGGTGATGACCTCGATGCCGCGGCCCCCTGCTGCACGGAATTCCGTGCACAGCTCGCGTCGGGCACCTGCCGACAGCTGGTAGCGCAGCGGGTGCGCGATCACGCCTGCGCCGCCTGCGGCAACGACCCATGCCATCGCCTCTTGCAGTGCCGGCCAGTCGGCCGCCGCGTAGCCTGGCCGGCCGCGGCCCAACCAGCGCTCGAAGGCATTGCCGAGGTCGCTTGCCGCCCCCTGCGCGACCAGCTCGCGCGCGAAGTGCGTGCGGGTCGGCAGAACGCCCTGCGCCTGCAACCGGTGCAGAGCGGCGCGTCCCGGCGCGCCGGCCGCTTCCAGCCGTGCGGCAATGCGCTCGGCGCGCGCCTCGC
>JBFGAO010000169.1:0-3712 GCA_041568095.1 Steroidobacteraceae bacterium
CATGGTCACCAAGTGGGGCCTGTCCGATAAGCTCGGCCCGCTGACCTACAGCGACGAGAGCGGCGAGGTGTTCCTCGGCCGGTCGGTCACGCAGCACAAGCAGGTTTCCGACGTCACCGCGCACGCGATCGACGAGGAGGTCCGGCGGCTGATCGACTCGAACTACGAGCGCGCGAAGAAGCTGGTCCAGCAGAACATGGACAAGCTGCAGCAGATGGCCGCGGCCTTGATCAAGTACGAGACCATCGATGAGCAGCAGATCAAGGACATCATGGAAGGCCGCGTGCCGCGCCCGCCGCGCGACTGGGAGGAGCCCGGCACGCCGGCGGCCGGCAAGGCCGGCACACAGCCGGAGCCGGTGATCGGCCCGCCCGCCAGCCAGACCTGAGCCCGCGACGCCGCGGCCTTGCCGCGGCGGCTGCCGGCCGCCAGGATGCCGCCCCGATGCAGCTGCACTGCGGCCGCCATACGCTCGACCTCGACACGCCCGTCGTGATGGGCGTGCTCAATGTCACGCCCGACTCGTTCTCCGACGGCGGGCGCCTTGCCACGCTGCAGGCCGCCATCGACCACGCCGCGCGCATGGTCGGGGAGGGCGCGGCGATCCTGGACGTCGGCGGCGAATCGACGCGGCCCGGTGCGGCGGCGGTTTCGGTCGCCGAGGAGCTGGATCGCGTGCTGCCCGTCATCGAGGCGCTCACTGGCCGCTTCCCGGTGCCGGTGTCCGTGGACACGCGCAATCCCGAGGTGATGCAGCAGGCCCTCACGGCGGGGGCGGCGATGGTCAACGACGTCGGCGCACTGACCGCGCCGGGCGCGCTGCAGGCCGTCGCCGCCGGCGACGCGGCGGTCTGCCTGATGCACATGCAGGGCGAGCCGCGGACCATGCAGCAGCAGCCGCAGTACCGGGACGTCGTCGCCGAGGTCCGCGACTTCCTCGCCGCGCGACGCGCCGCCTGCCTGGCGGCCGGCATCGGCGCTTCGCGGGTCGTCGTCGACCCCGGCTTCGGCTTCGGCAAGACGCTGGAGCACAACCTCGCACTGCTGCGCGGCCTGCCGGGGCTCGTGCGCGAGCTCGGCCCGGTGCTCGTCGGGCTGTCGCGCAAGAGCATGATCGGGCAGCTGACGGGCCGCGCCGTCGGGGAACGGCTGGCCGGCAGCGTCGCGCTGGCCGCGCTGGCGGCGGCGGCAGGCGCTAAGATCGTGCGCGCGCACGACGTAGGCCCTACAGTGGACGCGATCCGGATAGCGGTGGCGCTGCGGCGCGACCAGGAAGAACGGACATGAGCAGGCGGTATTTCGGCACGGATGGCGTCCGCGGCAGGGTCGGCCAGGAGCCGATGACGGCGGAGTTCGCGCTGCGGCTCGCCGGCGCCGCGGCTCGCGTGCTGACGCCCGAGGGCGGGCGCGTGCTGGTCGGCAAGGACACGCGGCTGTCCGGCTACATGTTCGAGTCCGCGCTGGAGGCCGGCTTCGTCGCCGCCGGCGTCGACGTGCTGCTGGCCGGGCCGCTGCCGACGCCGGGCATCGCCTACATGGTGCAGCGTCTGCGCTGCGACTTCGGCGTCGTGATCAGCGCCTCGCACAATCCCTTCGACGACAACGGCATCAAGTTCTTCGACCGAAGCGGCGGCAAGCTGGCGGACGAGCTCGAGGAGGCGATCGAGGCGCAGCTCGAGCAGCCGGCCGTGACGCGCGAGTCGGCCGCGCTCGGCCGTGCGACCCGCGTCGACCGGGAGCGCACGCTGTACCAGGCCTTCTGCGCGTCGACGCTGCCGCAGGGCATGGACCTGAAGGGCCTCAAGCTCGTGATCGACTGTGCGAACGGCGCTGCCTACAAGGTTGCCCCGCGCGTGCTGGCCGACCTCGGCGCCGAGATCATCCCGATCGGCTGTTCGCCGAACGGCCGCAACATCAACGACGGCTGCGGCTCCACGAATCCCGGCCTGCTGCAGCTGACCGTCGCGGGCGTGCGCGCCGACGCCGGCATCGCGCTGGACGGCGACGGCGACCGGCTCGTCATGGTGGACCACCTCGGTCGCAGCGTGGACGGCGACCAGCTCCTGTACATCCTGGCGCGGGCGCGGATGGCGGACGGCGAGTTGCGCGGCCCCGTGGTCGGGACCGTGATGAGCAACCTGGGCCTGGAACTGGCGCTGGGCGAACTCGGCATCCCTTTCCTGCGCGCCCCGGTCGGGGATCGCTACGTGCTGCAGATGCTGCGCGAGCACGGCGGGCTGCTGGGCGGCGAGACTTCGGGCCACCTGCTGTGCCTGGACAAGACGACGACCGGGGACGGGCTGATCGCGGCGCTGCAGGCGCTGGCGGTCATGAAGAAGACCGGCCAGGGCCTGGCGGAACTTGCCGCGGGCATGGCCCGGCTCCCGCAGCAGCTGGTCAATGTCCGGGTGGCACGGCGCTTCGACGCCGCTTCGCACCCGGCGGTCGCCGCGGCGGTGGCCGAGGTGCAGCAGGCCCTCGGCAAGCGCGGCCGGATCGTGCTGCGGCCCTCCGGCACCGAGCCGCTGATCCGGGTCATGGTCGAGGGCGAGGACGCCCAGGCCGTGGGCCGCCACGCAGCGGCCATCGCGCGGGCGGTCGAGTCGGCGGCTTCCGCCGCCTGATCTCCCGGCCCCGAAATTGATCGCGGCCGCGCTGCCGCGTATCCTTGCCCGCCCTTTTTCGGAGCCTGGACCCGATGCGACGACGGCTGGTCGCCGGAAACTGGAAGATGCACGGCAGCTGCGCCGACGCGGCTGCGCTGGTCGACGCGCTGCTGCAGGCGGGCACCGGCGACGGGCCGGCCGACGCCGTCGTCTGCCCGCCGTTCGTGCACCTGGTCGAGACGGCGGCCAGGCTGCGCGGCAGCGCGCTGGTCCTGGGCGCGCAGAGCCTCTGCGCCGAGGACAGCGGTGCCTACACGGGCGAGGTGTCGGGCGCGATGCTCGCCGATGCGGGCTGCCGCTACGTGATCGTCGGGCACTCGGAGCGCCGCGCACTGTACGGCGAGGACGACGCACTGGTGGCCCGCAAGTTCGCGGCCGCGCAGCGCCACGGGTTGCTGCCGATCCTGTGCGTCGGCGAGACCCTCGAGGAACGCGAGGGCCAGGCCACCCGCGAGGTGGTGCTGCGGCAGCTGGACGCGGTGCTGGACGCCGCCGGTGCCGCGGCGTTCGGCGATGCCGTGGTCGCCTACGAGCCGGTCTGGGCCATCGGTACCGGCCGCACCGCGACCCCGGAGCAGGCCCAGGAAGTCCACGCGCTGATCCGGGGCCGGTTCGCGGAAAAGGATGCTAGAATCGCCGCTTCCCTGAGGGTCCTGTACGGGGGCAGCGTCAAGGCGTCCAACGCCGCAGAGCTGTTCGCGATGCCGGACGTCGACGGCGGCCTCGTGGGAGGCGCGTCGCTCAAGGGCGAGGAATTTCACCGGATCTGGAAGGCGGCTGCCGGCTGACGGCTGGCAGGCCCATCGAAGGCGGACATGGTTCAGAACCTCATCACGATCCTGCACGGCTTCCTGTGCCTGACGATCATCGGGCTCGTGCTGCTGCAGCGGGGCAAGGGTGCCGACGCTGGCGCCGGATTCGGCGCCGGTGCGTCCGGCACCGTGTTCGGCGCGCGCGGCTCGTCGACGTTCGTCTCGAAGCTGACGGCGGTGCTCGCGACGCTGTTCTTCCTGACCAGCCTGTCGCTGGCCTGGTTCGCGACGCGC
>JBFGAO010000170.1:0-3706 GCA_041568095.1 Steroidobacteraceae bacterium
CAGCGCGCCGCCCGGGTGCGAGCGCGCGAAGTCGGCCTCGGTGAAGCCGCGCTGCCCGAGCAGCGCGACCGCCAGCGCGTCGCCCATCGCGAGCGTCGCCGTCGTGCTCGCGGTCGGCGCCAGGTTCAGCGGGCAGGCCTCGGCCGGCACGCTGACGTCGAGGTGCACGTCGGCCTCGCGCGCCAGCGTCGAGCCCGCGTTGCCGGTCATCGCGACCAGCGGCACGGCCATGCGCTTGATCAGCGGCAGGATCGTCAGGATCTCGGCGGTCTCGCCGGAGTTGGAGATCGCCAGCACGACGTCGCCCTTCGCGAGCATGCCGAGGTCGCCGTGGCTGGCCTCGGCCGGGTGCAGGAAGAAGGAGGGCGTGCCGGTGCTGGCCAGCGTTGCCGCGATCTTGCCGCCGACGTGGCCCGACTTGCCCATGCCGGTCACGACGACGCGGCCCTGGCAGGCGAGGCAGGCCCGGCAGGCGGCTGCGAACGGCGCGCCGAGCCGGTCGATCAGCGCGGACACGGCCTGCGCCTCGATCGCCAGCGCGCGGCGACCCGTCTCGATCAGCTGCTTGTCGTCGTCGGGCTGGCTCATGCGTCGCGCGCGGGCCGTTCAGGAGCCGGCATGATACACCGGCGCCGCGGCCGGCCCGCGCCGCTGGGCGCTGTGCGGCGATTGGCCTAAGATGGCGGCCCCCGCGAACCCGGGCAGGACGACGATGACCCCCGACGAGATCCGCCAGCGGCTGGAGCAGGCCTTGCCCGGCGCCAGCGTCCAGGTGCGCTCCGACGACAACGTGCACTTCGACGCACTGGTCATCGCCCCGCAGTTCGACGGGCTGCGGACGCTGCAGCGGCACCAGCGCGTCTACGCGGCGCTCGGTGCGGCCGTCGGCGCCGAGATCCATGCGCTGTCGCTGGACACGCCGACGCCCGAGGAGTGGGCCCGGCGGGCCGGCTGAGGGCAGGGCGGTGGACAAGCTGCAGATAGACGGCGGCCGGCGCCTCGCCGGCGAGATCCGCGCCTCCGGCGCCAAGAACGCCGCGCTGCCGATCCTGGCGGCCGGGCTGCTGTCGCGCGAGCCCGTGACGATCGCCAACGTCCCGCACCTGCAGGACGTCACGACAATGATCGCGCTGCTCGGCCGGATGGGCGCCGGCGTCACGGTCGGCGAGCGGATGCAGGTCGAGGTCGACGGCAGCGCGCTGTCGACGCCGGTCGCGCCCTACGAGCTGGTCAAGACGATGCGCGCGTCGATCCTGGTGCTGGGCCCGCTGGTCGCGCGCCACGGTGAGGCGCGCGTGTCGCTGCCCGGCGGCTGCGCGATCGGCGCGCGCCCGGTCAACCTGCACGTCGCCGGCCTCGAGGCGATGGGCGCCGAGGTCGACATCGAGGGCGGCTACATCCCCGCGCGCGCCGGCCGGCTGCGCGGCGCGCGGATCGTGCTCGACACGGTCACCGTGACCGGCACCGAGAACCTGATGATGGCGGCGACGCTCGCGGACGGGCGCACCGTGATCGAGAACGCGGCGCGCGAGCCGGAGGTCGTCGACCTCGCGAACTGCCTCGTCGCGATGGGCGCGTCGGTGTCCGGAGCCGGCACCGACACGATCGTCATCGATGGCCGCGAGCGCCTCGGCGGCTGCCTGCACGAAGTGCTGCCGGACCGGATCGAGACCGGCACCTTCCTGGTCGCCGGCGCGATCACCGGCGGCCGCGTCCGGGTGCGGCAGGCGCGGCCGGAGCAGCTCGACGCGGTGCTCGCGAAGCTGGGCGAGGCAGGTGCAGAGGTCACAAGCGGTTCCGACTGGGTCGAGGTCGACATGCAGGGTCGCCGGCCGCGCGCGGTGGACCTGCGCACCGCGCCGTATCCGGGCTTCCCGACCGACCTGCAGGCGCAGTTCGCGGCCCTCGACGCGGTCGCCGACGGCGTCGGCACGATCGTCGAGACGATCTTCGAGAACCGCTACATGCACATGCTGGAATTGCGCCGGCTCGGCGCCGACGTGCGGCTCGAGGGGCACACGGCGGTGATCCACGGGGTCGAGCGGCTGTCCGGCGCGCCGGTCATGGCGACCGACCTGCGCGCGTCGGCGAGCCTGGTGCTGGCCGGCCTCGTCGCCGAGGGCACGACCGACGTCGAGCGGATCTATCACATCGACCGCGGCTACGAGTGCATCGAGGAGAAGCTGAGGCAGCTCGGCGCCAGCATCCGCCGGGTGCCCGGCGCGCGGGTCTGAGCCGCGCCGCGCGTCAGGACGACGCAGCGGCCTGGGCCGGGCGCTCGACGACCTGCACGCGCACGCTGTGCTCGCGGACCGGGCCCTCGAAGGGCGGGCCGCGCCACAGCCCGAGCCGCGCGTTCTGGCCCGGCTGCAGCAGTGCGATCCTGGCCAGCAGGTCCTGCGCGCCGCGCAGCGACTGGCCGTTGACCTGCGTGATCACGTCGCCGCGCACGACCCCCTGGTCGCTGGCCGGGCTGCCCGCGTAGACGTGGCGCACCAGCACCGAGCCGTCCGGGATGCCGAACTGCTCGATCTCGCTGGGCGTCAGGTCGCGGGGCACGACGCCGATCCAGCCGCGCACGACGCGGCCGTCGCGCAGGATCGCGTCGACGACGCCGCGCACCAGGTCCACCGGGATCGCGAAGCCGATGCCCTCGATGCCGAGCGTGCGCCCGGCGATCGCGGTGTTCAGGCCGACCAGACGGCCGGAGGAGTCGACCAGCGCGCCGCCGGAGCTGCCGAAGTTGATCGCGGCGTCGGTCTGGATGAAGTTCTCGAAGGTCGACACGCCGAGCCGGCCCCGGCCGGTCGCGCTGACGATGCCCTGCGTAACGGTCTGGCCGAGGCCGATCGGGTTGCCGATCGCCAGCACCGGCTCGCCGACCCGCAGCTGGTCGGAGCGCCCGAGCGGCATCGCCGGCAGGCTGGACAGGCCGATCCGCAGCACCGCGAGGTCGGTGTCGCGGTCGACGCCGACCAGCGTCGCGGGGGCCTCGCGGCCGTCCTTCAGCTGCACGTGGATCTGCGTCGCGCGCTCGATCACGTGGAAATTCGTCACGACGTGGCCGCGCGCGTCGTAGATCACGCCGGAGCCGAGGCTGCGCTCGACGCGCTCGCGGTAGTCGGGCCAGACGTCGCCGAACAGGCGGCTCAGTTCCGGCGGCAGGCTCGCGACGGCCGGGACCCGCACGCGCCGCTCGGTATAGATGTTGACGACGGCCGGCGCGCTGCGCTCGACCGCGGCCGCGTAGTCGGGCAGGGCAGGGGCCGCGGGCGGCGCGGCTTCCGGCTCGGCCGGCGCCGCCGCTGCCGGGGCGGCAATGTCCTCGGCCGGCGGCGTCGGCGCGACGGGTCCGGAGGCCGGCCGCAGCAGCAGCCAGGCGAGCGCGGCCGCGAGGCCCAGCGCGACCCAGGGCGAGGCCCAGCGCAGCCAGCCCGGTATGCCTGTCATCTCTCTGCTCCCGTCGCCCAGACGGCGCCTGCCTGGCGGCTGGCGCCGCGCCCGCGTGTATAATGCGCAATCCCTCGAACGAACGAAATCGGCGGCGTGCCGGAGATCGTCGGGTCCGCCGTGCGGGCCGCGGGAATCAGGCTGGATCATTCAGGGGTGGAAGGATGGCCGAAGAGCTTGACCGGGGCCGGCGGCAACTGCTGACGGCGGCGACGGCCGTGACCGGCGCCGTCGGCGTCGCGTTCGCGGCAGATCG
>JBFGAO010000171.1:0-3654 GCA_041568095.1 Steroidobacteraceae bacterium
CAGGCGCTGGCCTTCGGCACCGTGCGCTGGCACCCGGAACTGGCCGCGGTGCTCGAGCTGATGCTGGCGCGCCCGGGCGCGCGCCTCGACCCGGCGATCCGGGCGCTGGCGCTGGTCGGCCTGTACCAGCTCGCGCATGGCGCGACGCCGGAGCATGCCGCGGTCGCCGAGACCGTCGAGGCGGCGCGCGCGCTGGGCCATCCGCGCGCGACCGGCCTGGTCAACGCGCTGCTGCGCCGCTTCCAGCGCGAGCGCGACGCGCTGCTCGCCGCGGCGCAGCGCGGCGTTGCTGCGCGGCACGCGCACCCCGCCTGGCTGGTCGCGGCGCTGCAGCACGACTGGCCTCGGCACTGGGAGGGAATCGTTGCGGCCGGCAACGCCGAGCCGCCGATGTGGCTGCGCGTGAACCGGCGCCGGCACAGCGCTGCTGCCTACCGCGAACGGCTGGCTGCCGCGGGCATGGACGCGACCGCCTGCGGCTTCGCGCCGGAGGCGCTGCGGCTCGCGGCGCCGGTCGACGTCGGCGCGCTGCCCGGCTTCGCCGACGGCGACGTGTCGGTGCAGGACGCCGCCGCGCAGCTGGCCGCGCACTGGCTGGCGCCGCCGCCCGGCGCGCGCGTGCTTGACGCCTGCGCGGCGCCCGGCGGCAAGGCCTGCCATCTGCTGGAGATCCAGCCGCGGCTCGCGGAACTGGTCGCGCTCGACGTCGACGCGGCCCGGCTCGGCCGCCTGCGGGACAACCTCGCGCGGCTCGGCCTGCAGGCGACCGTGCTCGAGGGCGATGCCTGCGCGCCGGCAGCGTGGTGGGACGGGCGGCCCTTCGACCGCGTGCTGCTGGACGTGCCCTGCTCGGGCACCGGCGTGATCCGCCGCCACCCGGACATCAAGCTGTTGCGGCGGCCCGGCGACGTGCCGGCCTTTGCGACGCGCCAGCTCGCGCTGCTGCGGGCCGGCTTCGGGCTGCTGGCCCCGGGTGGGCGGCTCGTGTACTGCAGCTGTTCGGTGCTCGCGGCCGAGAATGCCGGCGTGCTCGGCGCCTTCCTCGCGTCGGAGCCCGCGGCGGTCGACGTCAGCGGATCTGCTAGGCTTTCCCTGCCCGGCGAGGCGCCGGTGCTGGGCCCGGAGCCGGGATTCGCGCTGCCGAGCGGCGCGGCCGACGCCGATGGCTTCTACTACGCCTGCGTCGAGAAGCGGGCCTGAGGTGGCGGCGTGCCGCTGACGCGACGGCTGAAGACCCTGTGGCTGGCGGCGGCGCTGTGTTGCGCCGCGGGCGCCGTCGCGCACGCCGACGACGGGCGCTTCGAGATCCGCAATGCCTGGGTCGAGCCGGTCGGCGAGCAGTGGCAGCTGCACGCGCGGCTCGACGTCGGCCTGTCGGCGGCGGCCGGCCAGGCGCTCGACGAGGGCGTGCCGCTGACGCTGCGGCTGGAGGCCGAGGCGCACACCGAGCGCCGCTTCCTGCCTGACGAGAAGGTCGCGTCGCTGTCGCAGCAGTGGCTGCTCGAGTACGAGCCGATCGCGGACCGCTACGTCATCACGCAGCGGGACAGCGGACACCAGACCACGCACGGCTCGCGGACCGAGGCGCTCGCGGCGCTGGGCCGCATCGACGCGCTGCCGCTCGCGGACGCGAGCCTGCTGCGGCCTGGCCGCCGCTTCGAGGTCAGCGTGCGCGCGTCGGTCGAGATCGGCGGCATGCCCGATGCGGTCAAGCTGCTGCTGTTCTGGCGCGAATGGTCGCGCACCACCGAGTGGTACGTCTGGAGCGTGCGGCCATGATCCGGCGCTGGCTGCCCGTGCTGGTCGGGACCGGCATCGTGCTGTGGGTCGCGGCGCTGGCGCTGCTCGCGGTGACCGCCGAGGGCTCGCAGCAGCTCGGCCAGCTGCAGCCGTGGATCCTGATCGTCAACATCGCCGGCGTCGTCGTGCTGCTCGCGCTGATCGGCAGCCGGCTCGTTGACTTCATCCGCGACTGGCGCCGCCACGTGCCCGGCTCGCGGCTGCGCGGCCGCACGATCCTGATGTTCTCGGGCCTCGCGGTCGCGCCGCTGCTGCTCGTGTTCGGCTTCTCGATCCTGTTCCTGACCCGCGGCATCGACAGCTGGTTCCACGCCGAGGTCCGGCAGGGCCTGACCGACGCGCTCGGCCTGTCGCGCGCCGCGCTGGACCTGCGCATGCGGGAACTGCTCGAACGCACCGGGCGGATCGCCGAGGACCTCGACGAACTGCGCGACCGTCCGCTGGTGTCGGCGCTGGACAGCCACCGCCGCCTCGCCGGGGCCGACGAGCTGCTCGTGGTCGGGGCGGGCGGCGCGGTCGAGGCCTGGAGCGCCGCGGCCCTGCAGCACGGCATGCCGGCCTCGCCGCCCGACGAGCTGATCCTGCAGCTGCGCCAGGGGCGGCCGTACGTGAGTCTCGAGCCGACCGCCGCGGGCGGCTACCTGATCCGCGCCGCGACGCGCATCGGCGCCGCGCAGAGCCTGCAGGGATCGCGGCTGCTGGTTGCGACCTACCCGGTGCCGCAGCGGCTCGCGGACCTGGCAGAGACGGTGCAGCAGGCCTACCAGCAGTACGGCCGCCTGTCCTTCCTGCGCGAGCCGCTGAAGCTGTCCTTCGTGCTGACGCTGTCGCTGGTGCTGCTGATGGCGCTGCTGGCCGCGCTGTACGGCGCACTGTATTTCTCGGAGAAGCTCGCGCGCCCGGTCCAGGACCTGATCGCCGGCACCCGGGCCGTCGCGAAGGGCGACTTCGACACCAGGCTGGAGCGCCCGTCGCGGGACGAGATCGGCTACCTCGTGACGTCCTTCAACGACATGACGAAGCGGCTCGCACGCGCCCGCGAGGAGGCCGAGCGCAGCCGCGCCGCCGTCGAGGCCGAGCGCGCCGCGCTGGCGGTGATCCTGGCCCGGCTGACCAGCGGCGTGATCTCGCTGGAGCCGGACCAGCGGGTCCGCGTCGCGAACCAGGCCGCCGGGCAGATCCTCGGCGTCGACTTCGGGCGCGCAGCCGGGCAGCCGCTGGCGGAGCTCGCCGCGCAGCACCCGCTGCTCGGCCAGCTGCACGAGGCGATGACGCGGCGGCTCGAGGCCGGCGAGACCGAGTGGCGCGAGCAGCTGTCGCTGCGCGGTGACGCAGGGCGGCGTGAGGTCGTCTGCGCCTGCACGATGCTGCCCGGCGATGGGGGGGCGCCCGGCGGGCTGGTGCTGGTCTTCGACGAGGTGACCGAGCTGCTGCAGGCACAGCGCGAGGCGGCCTGGGGCGAGGTCGCCCGCCGGCTCGCGCACGAGATCCGCAACCCGCTGACGCCGATCCAGCTGTCGGCCGAGCGACTCAGGCGCCGGCTGTTCGAGGCGCTGAAGCCGGGTGATGCCGAGTTGCTCGAGCGCGCGACGCACACGATCGTGCAGCAGGTCGAGGCGATGAAGCAGATGGTCGCCGCGTTCAGCGAGTATGCGCGCGCGCCGACGATGCAGGTCAGCGAGTTCGACCTGTCGGCGCTGGTCCGGCAGGCGTCGGACCTCTACCATGCGCAGGACCCGCGCGTGGCGTTCGGCCTGTCGCTGGACCCGCGCGCGGCGATGCTGGAGGGGGACCGCGGGAGGATCCGGCAGTTGCTGAACAACCTGCTGACCAACTCGCTCGAGGCGCTCGACG
>JBFGAO010000172.1:0-3635 GCA_041568095.1 Steroidobacteraceae bacterium
ACGATGCATGTAGCGCATGCCGTACAGGTCGCTCTCGAGCTCGGCCTCGCGGCCGTAGCGCGTCGCGATCAGCTGCGCGCCGACGCCGGCGCCGGACACCAGCAGGTTGCCGAGGTTCGGGTCCACGTCGCTCATCGCGAGGCCGACGCTGGCCGCGACCATGCCGGCCTGCAGCAGCACGCCGCGCTCCTGCGCCTTTGCGCCGTGGCGCGCGGCCGCGTGCACGATCTCGTGGCCCAGCACCGCCGCGAGCTCCGCCTCGTTGTCGAGCTCGGTCAGCAGGCCGCGGTTGACCGCGATCTTGCCGCCCGGCAGTGCCCAGGCGTTCGGCACCGAGCTGTTCAGCACCGAGAACTCGTAGGGCAGCGGCCGGTCCGAAACGGCGGCGAGCCGCTGGCCGACCTGGTTCACGTAGGCGGAGATCTCCGGCAGCACGACGAAGTCGCCGCCCTGGCTCTGCCTGGTCGGCGCGTAGTTCTGCTGACCGAGCTGGATCTCCTGCGACTCGGAGATGAACTGCAGCTCCTTCTTGCCGGTCACGGGATTGACGCCGCAGGCGGCAAGCGCCAGCAGCGCGACGAAAGTCAGCAGGCGGGGATGGCGCATGGACGGCCCCGGAGGATGTCGGCGGAGTGCCCGGCCATTCTAAGCGCTGGGGCCGGCCGGTGCCGTACGTGGGCGTCTCGGATAACCGAAGGGGCCCCGCAGGGCCCCTTCGTTCGCGCAGTCTGGAGCGGGTGATGGGAATCGAACCCACGTTAGCAGCTTGGGAAGCTGCAGTTCTACCATTGAACTACACCCGCGCGAGCCCGGATTCTAGGCAGCCAGTCCGCTGCCGGCAACGTCAGGCGCGGCGTGACGACCCGCCGCCCGATCGACGCGACCGGTGGCGATTCGCGGCAGCCGGCGCCGGACGCCGCGCTGCCGGCGCGGTGTTGCCCCTGGAGCCGCCCGTGTCGGCCGGCGCTGCCGCGACGATCTCGAAGGGCGGCGCGGCGGCGAAGGGCACGGCCTGCTTCATGGTCCGCTCGATGTCCCTCAGCAGGCCGGCCTCGTCCGCCGCGACCAGCGACACGGCGCGTCCCGTCGCTCCGGCCCGGGCCGTGCGCCCGATCCGGTGCACGTAGTCCTCGGGCACGTTCGGCAGCTCGTAGTTGACGACCTGCGGCAGTTCCTTGATGTCGAGGCCGCGCGAGGCGACCTCGGTCGCGACCAGCGCCGTGATGCGCCCGGCCTTGAAGTCCGCCAGCGCCTTGACGCGCGCCGACTGGCTCTTGTTGCCGTGGATCGCGGCGGAACGGATGCCGGCGCCGTCCAGCTGCTGGGCCAGCCGGTTCGCGCCGTGCTTGGTGCGCGTGAACACCAGCGCCTGCGTCCAGGGACCCTCGCCCGCCGCGCCATGGCGGAACAGGTGCACGAGCAGGTGGCGCTTGTGCTCCTTGACGACGCGGAAGGCCAGCTGGTCGACCCGCTCGGCCGTGCTGTTGCGCGGCGCGACGTCGATGTGCACCGGGTCGCGCAGCAGCGTGCTAGCGAGCCGCCGGATGTCCTCGCTGTAGGTCGCCGAGAACAGCAGGTTCTGCCGCGCTGCCGGCAGCAGCTTCAGCACGCGCCGGATGTCGTGGATGAAGCCCATGTCCAGCATCCGGTCGGCCTCGTCCAGCACCAGGTGCGCGACCTGCGACAGGTCGGCGAGCCTGCGGTTCGCGAGGTCCAGCAGCCGGCCCGGCGTCGCGACCAGCAGGTCGCAGCCGGTCCGCAGCCGCTCGATCTGCGGTTGCTCGCCGACGCCGCCAAAGATCACCTGCACGCGCAGGCGCTTGTGCGCACCGTAGTCGCGGGCGCTCTGCGCCACCTGCGCGGCGAGCTCGCGGGTCGGTGCGAGCACCAGCACGCGCGGCGCGCGGCCGCGCGGCTCGGCCAGCAATTGCAGCAATGGCAGCACGAAGCCGGCGGTCTTGCCGGTGCCGGTCTGGGCGCCGGCCAGCAGGTCGCGGCCGGCCAGCACGGCCGGGATCGCCTGCAACTGGATCGGGGTGGGTTCGTCATAGCCCTTGTCGGCCACGGCACGGACCAGCTCGGGCCGCAGCCCGAGATCGGAGAAATTCATCAAGGATTCCTTGTCGCTTAGCCCACTGCACGGAGGCCGTGACGGTCAGCAGCGGGCGGATGGTTCACTCGAGCGCGCCGGGGCGGCGCTGGCTTCGATGGCAAGGGGCGCTGACCGCGCTGCCCTTTCTTGTTGCGGCGCATCATACACGCCGCAGGACCGCGCCGCCCGGCTTTTGTGCCGGGCAGTCGCGACCCCTGTCACGGATCTATTTCGAGACCAGGATCTTCTTGACCCAGCCGCCGCCCTTGCCGGACTCGACCTTCAGGTAGCCGTCCTGCTCCTGGCCCATGTAGATCATCTCGTCGGACTTCGCGAGCGTCGCTACCAGCCTGCCGCCGTCGCTCGCGCTGCCCATGACCTTGACGCCGGCGATCTTCGGGTACAGCACGTCGCCCTCGTTGAACACGGCGCCGGCCCTGGTCGTGCCGCCGGACGCCGCCTCCTGCGCGAGCGTTCCGACGTCACGCTGCAGGTTCGGGTCGTTGCGGACGACGCGGACGATGTTGTTGTAGTTGTCGGCGAAGCTCGCCGCGATGATCTTGCCCTCGTTGGTGTTGCCGTAGCCGCCCAGCGCGCCGGCCGCGCCGCCGCCGACGATCAGCCCGCCGAGCGCGAGGTCGGCCTTCTTCGAGCTGCCCTCCGCCGCTGCGACCTGCACGCCCGAGCGCGCGTCCGCAACCAGCATGCTGGTCTGCGCTTCCTTGAACCTGAGCCCGCCGGCGACCGCGCCGAGCACCGCGCCGCCGCGTCCGCCCAGCAGGCCGCCCAGCGCACCGCCCATGCCGCCGGCATTGCCCTCCGAGAACACGACCGCGGGAGTCAGGATGAAGTCCGCCGCGACCATCTGGCCGCCGCCCATGTTGGAGCCGCCGCGCAACTCGCCGCCGCCGGCCAGCGCGCGCTCCTGCATCAGGTTCTGCATGCCCTGGCCGCGCTCGACGACGATGAAGCAGTTCGACTGCTGGATCATCATCCGGATCAGCCCGACCGGCGACTGCAGGTTGTAGCGCGCGAGCGCCGACATCACGTAGTCCTGCGGCTCGACGACGGCCATCGCGCCCATCGGCTTGTCGCAGCGCTCGAGGTCGCTCGCCGCCCCCTGTGCTCCCTGCGTGCCGGCCGCTCCCTGGACCTCCGAGCCCCCCGCGCCCTTCTTCGTGCCGGTGATCTGGGCGTGGGTCGCAAACGCGAGCGCAAGCCCGCCCGCCAGCGCCGCAGCGCGGGCGGCCGTGGACATTCCCCTCATGGCCATCTCCCTGGGTGGTATCGGCGCCGGGCGCCGGTTGTTTTGGGGCGAATATACGCCTCGTCGCGGGCGCGTGTACATTCGGCGCATGCCGCCAAACCGTCATGCAGCCGACATCGCGATCGCCGGCGCCGGGATCGCCGGGCTCTGTGCCGCGATCGAGGCGCTGGGCCGGGGCCGGCGGGTGCTGCTCGTCGATCGCGACGACGAACAGGGCCTCGGCGGCCTCGCCCGCGAGGCCTTCGGCGGCATCTGGTTCGCCGACACCCCGATCCA
>JBFGAO010000173.1:0-3630 GCA_041568095.1 Steroidobacteraceae bacterium
AGGATGCGCTCGGCGCGGGCACGCTGCCCGGCCCCCACGCCGGGACCGGCGCAGAGGCCGGTGACGCCGGCACGGATCTCGGCCGGCCGGTTCGGCATGCAGCGCACGATCGGCAGCGGCGTGTCGAGCCAGCCGGCCAGCGACGCGATCCGGACACCGGCCGCAATCGACAGCACCAGCGGGCGCTCGCGCGCCGCCAGCGCGGCGAGGCCGCGCGCGGCCGCCCCCAGTTCGGACGGCTTGACCGCGAAGACCCAGGTCGCGGCGCCGCTCGCGGCGTCGCCGTTGTCGGCGGTGACGACAACGCCGGCGAATTCGTGCGCGAGCCGCTCGCGCTGCGCAGCGACCGGATCGGCGACGCGCAGCGTCGCTGCGGCGTGGCCGGCGCCGAGCAGCCCGGCGAGCAGGGCGCGGCCCATGTGGCCCCCGCCGACGATGGCGATTTGGTCGTTATTCATCCGGTTTTTGGCCGTTCCGGCGCATTGTAATGTGCCAAAGGCCGGCGGCGGCGCAATAATGGGCCGGTCTGCGATTCACGGGGAGGCAGCGATGACGCAGCTCATTGTGAACGGCCAGGGCATCGAGACCGATGCGGCAGCAGATACGCCGCTGCTGTGGGTGCTCAGAGACCACCTGGGCATGACGGGCACCAAGTTCGGCTGCGGCATGGCACTGTGCGGCGCCTGCACCGTGCACGTGGACGGCACGCCGACCCGATCCTGCGTGCTGCCGCTGTCCGCCGTCGCGGGCAAGCGCGTCGACACGATCGAGGGCCTGTCGCCGGATCGCAGCCACCCCGTGCAGCGCGCCTGGATCGAGCTCGACGTCCCGCAGTGCGGCTACTGCCAGTCAGGCCAGATCATGGCCGCCGCTGCGCTGCTGCGCGACAAGCCGGAACCGACCGACGCCGACATCGACGCGGCGATGTCCGGCAACATCTGTCGCTGCGGGACCTACCCGCGGATCCGCAAGGCCATTCATCGCGCTGCCAAGCTGGCGCGCGGGGAGGAATGACCATGGACAACCGGCCCCGGGCGACGGGCGCTGCGCTGCAGGATCCCGCCCGTCGCGATTTCCTGAAGGTTTCTGCACTGGCCGGCGGCGGCCTGGTCATCGGCTTCACGCTGCCCGGCTGCGGCCGGCGCCCGAAGGACGCGGCTGGCGGCCAGCCCAATGCCTGGCTGCGGATCGGCGGCGACAACAGCATCACGGTGCTGGTGGACAAGTCCGAGATGGGCCAGGGCGTCTACACCGCGATGCCGATGCTGCTGGCCGAGGAACTGGGCGTCGCGCTGGAGCGGGTGCAGGTCGAGGCAGCGCCGGCCGGCGATGCCTACGTCAACACGCTGCTGGGCGTGCAGGTGACCGGTGGCAGCACCAGCGTCCGGGACTCCTGGGAGAAGCTGCGCCGCGCCGGCGCACAGGCGCGCGTGATGCTCGTGGCCGCGGCCGCGCAGGAATGGGGCGTCGACGCCGCGGACTGCCGCGTTGAGGACGGCCATGTCCTCCATGGCCCGGGCAAGCGCCTCAGTTTCGGCGAGCTGGCCGCCGCGGCCTCCGCGTTGCCGCCGCCGGCGGACGTGCCGCTCAAGTCGGTCGCGGACTTCCGCCTGGTCGGCAAGCCGGCCCGGCGCACCGACACGCCGGGCAAGGTCGACGGCACGGCGCAGTTCGGCCTGGACGTGCAGCGCCCCGGCATGCTCCATGCGGCGCTCGCACAGTGCCCGGTGCTCAAGGGCAGCGTCCGCTCGGTCGACGATGCCGCGGCCCGCGCGATGCCCGGCGTGCGCGAGGTGCTGGTGACTTCGAGCGGGGTCGTCGTCGTTGCCGACCACTTCTGGCAGGCGAAGCAGGCCCGCGACGCGCTCGCGATCGACTGGGACGAGGGGCCCAACGCGGCACTGGACAGTCGCGTGATCGGGCGGATGCTGAAGGACGCCGCGCCGGCCAGCGGCGCCGTCGCGCGCAACGACGGCGACGCGCAGGCCGCGATCGGCAAGGCAGCCAGGGTCGTCCGTGCCGAGTACCGGCTGCCGCTGCTGGCCCACGCGACGCTGGAGCCGATGAACTGCACCGCCGAGGTCGGCGCCGACGGCTGCGACGTCTGGGTCGGCACGCAGGTGCAGGGCATCGCGCAGGCGGCCGCCGCGGCGGCTGCGGGGCTGCCGCCGGAAAAGGTGCGGATCCACACGACGCTGCTGGGCGGCGGCTTCGGCCGGCGCCTCGAGGTCGACTTCATCCCGGCGGCCGTCGAGGCCGCGAAGGCGACCGGCCTCCCGGTCAAGCTGATCTGGACCCGCGAGGACGACACGACCCACGATGCCTACCGGCCTCCGGCCTACGACCAGGTCGCCGGAGCCTTCGACGCCGACGGGCGCCTGGTGGCCTGGCAGCTGCACCTGGTCGGGCCGTCGATCACCGCGCGGATGTTCCCGCCGGTCGTCGCGGATCCCGCCGTTCCCGACCCGTTCGCGGTCGAGGCGGCGGCGAACTATCCCTACGGCGTGCCGAATGTCTACGTGGACTTCCTGCGCCAGGAGATCGGCATCGACGTCGGCTACTGGCGCTCGGTCAGCCATGCGACGAACTGCTTCGTCGTCGAGAGCTTCATGGACGAGCTCGCGCACGCGGCGCGCCAGGACCCCTACGAATTCCGGCGCGGGCTGCTCGCGGAGCAGCCGCGCTGGCGGCGGGTCCTCGAGGAGGCGGCCGCGATGGCCGGCTGGGGCAGTGCGCCGGCGGGCCGGCACCAGGGCATCGCGCTGATGGAGGGCTACGGCAGCTACCTTGCGCAGGTCGCCGAGCTTTCGGTCGCCAGGGACGGCACGCTGACCGTGCATCGCATCTGCTGCGCCGCCGACTGCGGCCAGATGGTCAACCCGGCCATCGTCGAGTCGCAGGTCGAGAGCGGCATCGTGTTCGGGCTGACCGCCGCGCTGTGGGGCGAGATCACGCTGGAGCGCGGACGCGTCCAGCAGGCCAACTTCGACCGCTACCGGCTGCTGCGGCTGAACGAGATGCCGGCGCTCGAGGTCCGGCTGCTGGCCAGCAGCGAGGCGCCCGGCGGCATGGGCGAGCCGTCCACGGCGCTGGTCGCGCCGGCGGTCTGCAACGCGATCTTCGCGGCGACGGGCCGGCGGCTGCGGGAGCTGCCGATCGCAAGGGCGCGGGGGCTCAAGGTCTGAGGTCCGAAAGCGGGGCGGCCGGCCGCTCAGCCGGCGCCCCGGTCCCGGGCGGATCCGGGAGCCAGGGGCTGCAGCGGCAGCCGGCGCTGTTCCGCCATTCGGGCAGCTGACAGGCGCCCAGCCACTGCTGATGCGCGATGGCGCCGTACAGCACGGTCTCGTCGATGAGCAGCCGTTCCGCCTCCACGTCCAGCACCAGGTCGCTGCCGACGATCCGGCCCCACCAGACGCGCAGGTACAGCAGCTTCTCATTGATCCAGTGTGGCTCGGGCGGGTTCCGGACGTCGGGTAGCACGAGCCTCAGCAGGTAGGGCCGCTCGTGCCAGATGCGCAGCTCGACGTCCAGGCGCGCAGGGTCGTTTCCCGGGTTGTCAACGGCGGTCGGCCGCGACAGCAGCTCGTAACCGTAGGCGCCATTCGGCGAGCGCTGGAGGCCGGCGCCGGG
>JBFGAO010000174.1:0-3624 GCA_041568095.1 Steroidobacteraceae bacterium
CTGGGACCGGGCTGGCCGGGCGTGCTGCTGTACGAGGCGATCGGACACGGGCTCGAGGGCGACTTCAATCGCCGCGGCACGTCCGCCTTCTCGGGACGCATCGGCGAGCGCGTCGCGTCGCCGCTGTGCACCGTCGTCGACGACGGCACGCTGGCAGGACGTCGCGGCTCGCTGAACGTCGACGACGAGGGCACGCCGACCTCCTGCACGACGCTGATCGAGAACGGCGTGCTGAAGGGCTACCTGCAGGACAAGCTGAACGCGCGGCTGATGGGCGTGCGCTCGACCGGCAACGGCCGGCGCGAGTCCTTCGCTCACGTGACGCTGCCGCGGATGACGAACACCTACATGCTGCCGGGGCCGCATGCGCCCGACGAGATCATCCGCTCGGTGCGGCGCGGCCTGTATGCGGTCAACTTCGGCGGCGGCCAGGTCGATATCACCTCCGGCAAGTTCGTGTTCTCGGCCAGCGAGGCCTACCTGATCGAGGACGGCCGGGTCACGGCGCCGGTCAGGGGCGCGACGCTGATCGGCAACGGGCCCGACGTGCTGACGCGGGTCAGCATGGTCGGCAACGACCTGCAGCTCGACGACGGCATCGGAAGCTGCGGCAAGGACGGCCAGACGGTCCCGGTCGGCGTCGGCCAGCCGACGCTGAAGGTCGACGCGCTGACCGTCGGCGGCACGGCCTGAGGGCGGCACGGTGCGCCTGTCGCGGCCCCTCTACGAGACGCTGCCCTGGGCCTACATGCTGCTCGGCGCGGCAGCGCTGTTCGGATCCTATCTGTGGCGCGCTGCGGGCTGGTCCGGCCTGCTGGCGGCCGGCGGGCTGCTTGCGATGGTGCTGGGCCTCATGCTGGTGCTGAAGCGCCGCGACTACCGGATACAGAAGCGTCGCTACGGCGGCGATTTCGACGACGAGGACTGAGCGGGTTCAGGCGCGACCGGCCGCGCTGGCCGCGTGCGCGGCGTCGCCGTCCCCGGAGTCGTCCTGGGGCCCGTCGTCGTTGCCGGCTTGCTGCACCGCGCTGCGCGTCCGGGTCGAGCGCTCGTCGACGTACATGATCTCGTGCCGGCCGAGCGTGATGATGTCGCCGTCGTTCAGGTGGTGCTTGCGGACGCGCTTGGACTTCACGTAGACGCCGTTGGTGCTGTTGAGGTCCTCGAGCACGCTGCCGTCGGCTGTCGTCGTGATCTGGCAGTGGTGGCGGCTGACGAACTTGCTGTCGACCTGCAGGTCGTTGTCAGCGGTGCGGCCGATCACGATGCGGCCGGTCTTCAGCGCCCGCTCGCCGACGCGCTGGCCGGCGTGCGCAACGATGATCCGCGCCAGCACTTCGTCGGGACCGGCCGCGCGCGGCACGGCAGCCGGCGCCGCCAGCGTGCGCAGCCGGCTGGTCCGGGCCGCGAACTCGGGCCACTGCAGTTCCTTGATCGCGACCTTGAGGTCCTCGAGCCCGACGCGGTCGCGCTCGTTTGCGAAGGCGCCCATCAGCGCCGTGTCGCACAGCGTATTGACCAGCCGCGGCACGCCGCCGGTGTAGCGGTAGATCTCCGCGAAGGTCTCCGGCGCGAACAGCTCGCGGCCCTGGCAGCCGGCCACCTCGAGGCGGTGCAGCACATAGGCCTGCGTGTCCTCGGCGCCCAGCGCGGTCAGGTGGAAGCGCAGCCGCACGCGCTGCATCAGCTGGATCATCTCGTCCGAGTCGAGCTTGTCGTTCAGTTCCGGCTGGCCGGCCAGGATGATGCGCAGCACCTTCTCCTTGGTCGTCTCGACGCCCGACAGCAGCCGGATCTCCTCGAGCACCCGGCTCGACAGGTTCTGCGCCTCGTCGATGATCAGCAGCACCTTGCGCCCGGCGGCGTACTGCTCGATCAGGAACTCGTTCAGCGTCGCGAGCAGCTCCGCCTTCTTCATCTTGAAGGGCGTGAAGCCGAACTGCACCAGCACGGCCTGCAGGAACTCGATCGGCGAGACCTGGGTCTGCGCGACCTGCGCGACGACGACGTCCTTCTCGAGCTCGCGCAGGAAGGTCTCGATCAGCGTGGTCTTGCCGCAGCCGATCTCGCCGGTGATCACGACGAATCCGTCGGTGAACCAGATCGTCGATTCCATGTACGCCTTGGCGCGCGCATGGGGCTTCGACAGGTACAGGAAGGCCGGGTCCGGGCTGAGCCGGAACGGCAGTTCAGTGAGCCGGAAATGCTCGAGGTACATGCGCTCGACAGGCTAGCACAAGGGGCCTCAGCGGGCCCTCCGGGGGGCGGCCATCCGCAACATTTGCCGCATCACGCGGTCCCGCTCGCGGCGGGTTTCACATATCCGGGTCAGGTGGCCGAGCTTGCGGCCGGGACGGGCGGCCTTGCCGTAGTCATGCCAGTGCAGGCCGGGCGCGGCCAGCGCCGACGACGCGTCCGGCATCTGCCCGACCAGGTTGACCATGACCGCGTGGCCGCGCGGGCGTGTGCTGCCGAGCGGCAGGCCGGCGATCGCGCGGACGTGGTTCTCGAACTGGCTGGTCTCGGCGCCCTCGATGGTCCAGTGCCCGGAGTTGTGGACGCGAGGCGCGATTTCATTGGCGACCAGGCGGCCGTGCTCGACGAAGAACTCGATGCACAGCACGCCGACGTAGCCGAGCGCGCGCAGCAGCTGCCCGGCGTGGCGGCGTGCGCTGCGCTCTAGCCGCGCGTCGTCCCAGGGCGCGCGCGTGCAGGAAAGGATGCCGTCCTCGTGCCGGTTCTCGCACAGCGGGTAGCAGGCCACGCGCCCTGCGCGGTCGCGGACCGCCAGCAGCGACAACTCGCGCTCGAAGCGGATGCGGCGCTCGTAGATCAGCGGGACGCCGCCCAGCCGCCGCCAGGCCGCGTCGGCGTCGGCGGCACCATCCAGAACGACCTGGCCCTTGCCGTCGTAGCCGAGCCGCCGGGTCTTCAGCAGGCCCGGTGCGCCGACGCTGGCCAGCGCGCGCGCGAGGCCGATCCGGCTGCTGACCGCGGCGTGCGGTGCGACCGGGATGCCGAGCTTGCGGAACAGCCGCTTCTCGCCGAGGCGGTCCTGCGCGTCGGCCAGCGCGCGCGGCGGCGCGTATACCCGCGCGTGACCCGCGATCATGCGCACCGCGTCGGCTGGCACGTTTTCCCAGTCGAAGGTCACGACGTCCACGCCGCGCGCGAAGCGCGCGAGCGCACGGCGGTCGTCGAACTCGCCGGTCACGACCGGCGCGACGGCCGCGCCCGGCACGTCGGCCCTGCGGTCGTACATCGTGAAGCGCAGCCCCAGCGGGATGCCGGCCAATGCCATCATGCGGCCGAGCTGCCCGGCCCCGATGATGCCGATCCGCATGGATCAGCCGCCGGCGGAGGGATCGGGCCGGGCGAGCACGTCGGCGGTCTGGCGCTCGCGGAAGGCGCGCAGCGCGTCGCGCAGCGGCGGGTGGCGGCCGGCCAGGATCGCGGCGGCGAGCAGCGCGGCGTTCTTGGCGCCGGCCTCGCCGATCGCGACCGTCGCGACCGGGATGCCGGCCGGCATCTGCACGATCGACAGCAGCGAGTCCAGGCCGTTCAGCGCCCGCGACTGCACCGGGACGCCGATGACCGGCAACGTCGTCTTGGCTGCGGCCATGC
>JBFGAO010000175.1:0-3618 GCA_041568095.1 Steroidobacteraceae bacterium
ATCTCCGGGTCCGGCACGCCGGCGAGCAACCGCCGGACCCGAGCCTCGAGGCCCGCCGGCGCGCCCGCGCTCTTGCCCGCTGCACCCATCGCCGCCTACCAGGTCGCGCCCGGATGGGCGCGCGGCAGCGACTGCATCTCGGCGAGCAGGTAGCCCAGGTGCTCGCTGTGGCGCCCCTGCCGCCCGTACCAGCGGTAAGGGACGTCCGCGGGCCGCGCGAGCGTGGCCTCGGCCAGCACCTCGTCTACGCGCGCGGACCAGGCCGCGCGCAGTTCCGACGGCAGCGGCGCGACGCCCTCCGCGGCGACCAGCCGGTCGGTGTCGTCGTCGTCGAACATCTCGTTCACGTAGGGCCACAGCTCCCCGAGCGCGCGCTGCACGCGCTCGTGGCTCCCGGGCGTGCCGTCGCCGAGGCGGACCAGCCAGCCGGCGCTGTAGCGCAGGTGGTAGCGCGTCTCCTTGACGGCCTTCGCGGCGATCTCCGCGATCCGCCGGTCGGACGACTGCTGCAGCCGCTCGTGCAGCTCCAGCTGCCAGGCGTCGAACAGGAACTGCCGGACGATCGTGCGGCCGAAGTCGCCGTTCGGCTGCTCGACCAGCGTCAGGTTCAGGAACTCGGACTCCTCGCGGAAGAAGGCCAGCTGGTCCTCGTCGCGGCCGCGGCCCTCGAGCTCGCCGGCGTGGGTCAGCAGCAGCCGCGCCTGCCCGAGCAGGTCCAGTGCGACGTTCGCGAGCCCGAGGTCCTCCTCGAGCGCCGGCGCGTGGCCGACCCACTCGCCGAGCCGCTGCGCAAGCACCAGGCCCGTGTCGCCGTGGCGCAGCGCGAAGCGGCAGCGCGCGGCACGCGCCTCGTCCCCCGCGGGCCCGCTCACAGCGTCTTCACCTCGTCCGGGATGTCGTAGAAGGTCGGGTGCCGGTAGATCTTGTCGCGGGCCGGCTCGAACAGCGCCTCGGCCTCGCCCGGGTCTGACGCGATGATGTCGGACGAGCGCACGGCCCAGATGCTGACGCCTTCCTGCCGGCGCGTGTACAGGTCGCGCGCGTGCTCGATCGCCATCTCCGGGTCGGATGCGTGCAGGCTGCCGACGTGCTTGTGGTCCAGCCCGCTGCGGGCGCGGATGAAGATCTCGTACAGCGGCCAGTCGCGGCTTTCGTCGCCCATCTTCCCTCCCCGGCCTCAGGCAGCGCGCGCCGCGCGGCCGCCGCGGCGCTTGTCGGCCCAGGCGGCCGCCGCCTCGCGGACCCAGCGACCCTCATCGTAAGCGCGCTGCCGCGCCTCGAGCCGCTCGCGGTTGCAGGGCCCGTGGCCCTTCAGCACCTGCTCGAACTCGGCCCAGTCGATCGGCCCGAAGTGGTAGTGGCCGCTGGACTCGTCCAGGCGCAATTCCGGGTCCGGGATCTTCAGGCCCAGGAAGTCGGCCTGCGGCACGGTCGTGTCGACGAACTTCTGGCGCAACTCGTCGTTCGAGAAGCGCTTGATCTTCCAGCGCATCGACTGCGCGCTGTGCTTCGAGTCCCGGTCGGACGGGCCGAACATCATCAGCGACGGCCACCACCAGCGGTCGAGCGCGCCCTGCGCCATCTGCTTCTGCGCCGCGGTGCCGCGCGCGAGGCGCAGCATGATCTCGTAGCCCTGGCGCTGGTGGAAGCTCTCCTCCTTGCAGATCCGGACCATCGCGCGCGCGTACGGCCCGTAGGAGCAGCGGCACAGCGGGATCTGGTTCATGATCGCGGCGCCGTCGACGAGCCAGCCGATCGCGCCGACGTCGGCCCAGGTCGGCGTCGGGTAGTTGAAGATGCTCGAGTACTTCGCGCTGCCGTCCAGCAGCTGCCGGAACAGCTCGTCGCGCGACACGCCCAGCGTTTCGGTCGCGCTGTACAGGTAGGCGCCGTGGCCGCCCTCGTCCTGGACCTTCGCGATCAGGATCGTCTTGCGCAGCAGCGACGGTGCGCGCGTGATCCAGTTGCCTTCCGGCAGCATGCCGACGATCTCGGAATGCGCGTGCTGCGACATCTGCCGGACCAGCGTCTTGCGGTAGGCCTCCGGCATCCAGTCCTTCGGCTCGATCTTCTCCTCGGCGTCGACGCGCTGCTGGAAGCGCTCCTCGAGCCGGTGCGCCTCTGCCGGGTCCTGCAGGCAGTCCTTCCCCAGCGAGTCGAGTCCCTGCGTGTACATGGCGTCCCCGCGCGTCCGCGAAACCGGCGGAACTGTGACACAAAAACCTGAAATCATCAACGAATCCTGTGTCACGTCAATCCGTATCCGTCTACAATGCGGCCGGCATGGTCCCGACCGCCGACGCACCCGCCGCGACCCTGGTCGCGCGCTTCCGGCGCCAGCGCCCGCTGCGCGCCGGCTCGCTGATCGTCACGATCTTCGGCGACGCGATCGCGCCGCGCGGCGGCCGCGTGCTGCTCGGCAGCCTGATCCGGCTGGCGGCCCCGTTCGGCATCGGCGAACGGCTGGTGCGGACCTCGGTCGCGCGGCTCGCGCAGGACGGCTGGCTGGAAAGCCGGCGTGACGGCCGCCTCAGCGAGTACCGGCTGTCGCGGCAGGGCCGGCGCCGCTTCGCCGACGCGACGCGGCGCATCTACTCGCCCAATCCCGCGAGCTGGGACCGCCGCTGGACGCTGGTGCTGCTGCCGCCCGGCGACGCTGCGCAGCGCGGCGCGCTGCGCCAGCAACTGCGCTGGCTGGGCTATGGCCAGCTCGAGCCCGGCGTGCTGGTGCACCCGGCGCTGACGCCGGCCGCGACGCTGCGGCAGCTGCAGGGCCAGCCCGGCGCGGGCCGCCTGCTGTTCCTGCGCTCGGCCGGGGACGAGGACCGCGACGCCGACCTGGTCGCGGCAGGCTGGGACCTCGACGCGCTGGCCGGCGGCTACCGCGAGTTCACGCGCCGCTTCGGTCCGGTCGCGGATGCGGTCGGCGACGCGCGGGCGCTGCCGGCGCGCGATGCGTTCATCGTCCGCACGCTGCTGGTCCACGAGTTCCGGCGGCTGCACCTGCGTGACCCGCTGCTGCCGGCGCCGCTGCTGCCGGAGGGCTGGCCCGGCGAGCGCGCCTACGAGCTGTGCCGCGGCCTCTATGCCCGCGTCTTCGACGCCGCCGAGGACTGGCTGTCGGCGGAGGGCCGCCGCCAGCGCGGTGCGCTGCCGGCGCCGGAGGCGGCGACCTGGCGCCGCTTCGGCGGGCTGGGGCGGCGCTGAGCCTCAGTCGCTCCAGCCCTCGAGGCGCCCGATGAGCACCTGCATGAAGCGGTTCGCCTGGTGCCCGTCCAGCACCCGGTGGTCGATCGTCAGCGTCACGTAGCAACGCGGCCGGATCGCGACTTCCTCGCGGCCCTCCGGGCCCGTGACGACCGCGCGCTTCTCGAGGCGGCCGACGCCGAGGATCGCCGACTGGGGCTGGTTGATGATGATCGGCGCCGCGAGCAGGCTGCCGCTGACGCCGTGGTTCGAGATCGTGAACGTGCCGCCCTGCATGTCCGCCGGCGTCAGCCAGTCGGCGCGCGCCCGCGCGACCAGGTCGCCGAGCGCGCCGGCGCTGCCGAACAGGTCCAGCGCCCCGACGTCGCGGACGACCGGCCCGACCAGGCCCCGGCCCTCGAGCGCCGTGCC
>JBFGAO010000176.1:0-3593 GCA_041568095.1 Steroidobacteraceae bacterium
CGAGCTGGTGCGCTCGCGCGGTCTCGCCGAGCGCTGCACGGTGCTGTTCTCGCCGAGTCACGGCCAGCAGCCGGCCGCCCAGCTCGCGGACTGGATCCTCGCCGACCGGCTGCCGGTCCGCTTCCAGGTCCAGCTGCACAAGGTGCTCTGGGGTGACGTCCCGGGCCGCTGAGCCGGCCGGGGATGCCGGTCCGGCCGTCGTGCTGCTGTCGGGCGGGCTCGACTCCGCGACCGCGCTGGCCATCGCGCGCGAGCGCGGCCACCGCTGCCACGCGCTCAGCTTCGACTACGGCCAGCGCCACCACTGCGAACTGGACGCCGCGCGGCGCGTCGCGGCGGCGCAGGGCGTCGTCGAGCACCGCGTGCTGCCGCTCGCGATCGGCGAACTCGGCGGCTCGGCGCTGACCGATCCGGCGATCGACGTGCCCGAGCGGCCGGGGGAGGGCATCCCCGTCACCTACGTGCCGGCCCGCAACACGGTGTTCCTCGCCTGCGCGCTCGGCTATGCGGAGGTGCTCGGCGCCCGCGACATCTGGATCGGCGTCAATGCGGTCGACTACTCCGGCTACCCGGACTGCCGGCCCGAGTACATCGCCGCCTTCGAGCGCATGGCGGCGCTGGCGACCAAGGCCGGCGTCGAGGGCCGCCCCGTGCGGATCCATGCGCCGCTGATCGAGATGACGAAAGCCGACATCATCCGCCGCGGCAGCGAGCTGGGCGTCGACTACGCGCTGACCGTGTCCTGCTACCAGCCCGACGTGGAAGGGCGCGCCTGCGGGCGCTGCGACTCCTGCCGGCTGCGGCGCGCCGGTTTCGAGGCGGCCGGCGTCGCGGACCCGACGCGCTACAGGTGATGCGGCGCGGCCGCTCCGGTATCCTTTGCGCCGCCCGCGCCTCCGGCCCGGCGGGCCGTTAGCTCAGCGGTAGAGCAGCTGGCTTTTAACCAGTTGGTCGTAGGTTCGATCCCTACACGGCCCACCATCCCGCGCAGCCGGCCGGCGGCGCTGACGTAGACTGCCTCCATGACTCCCACCGATGCCGTCGAGACCTTCCTGACCGAGCCGCCCGCGGCGCCCGGGCCGCGGCTGCTGCTGAACGCGGAGGATCCGGCGCAGTGCAGCCGCTGGGTGATCAGCGGCTACCAGGGCCCGGTGTTGCCGCCGCGGCTCACGTCACCGGTCTTCGAGCGTGTGGACAGCGGCCGGCCCGCGACCTGGCGGCTGCGCAGCCGCGAAGGCGAGTGGGAGTTCCGCGCCATCGCCGTCGACCGGCACGAGGAGCGGCCCGAACTGCTCGCTCCGCTGCTGGCCGGATTCGCGCTGCGCTGGCACGAGCGGGCCGCCGCGCGGCTGCTGTTGCGCCTGCTGCACCTGCCCGGCGGTGCCTGGCTGCTGCGCCGCTGGCACGAGCGGCGTCGCTGAGC
Source organism: Steroidobacteraceae bacterium (assembly GCA_041568095.1). GTDB lineage: Bacteria > Pseudomonadota > Gammaproteobacteria > Steroidobacterales > Steroidobacteraceae > SCUD01. The sequence continues at coordinate 1,424 of JBFGAO010000176.1, forward strand.
GGCGCGGCATGGCGCCCGACCAGGCACTGGCCTTCGCGCCGGCCACCGTCGGCAACGTCGCCGTCGGCTACGACATCCTCGGCCACGTGATGCCGGCGGCCGGCGACCGCGTCCGCGTGCGGCGCGGCGCGCAGCCCGGCGTGCGCATTGCCGCCGTGACCGGCATCGCCGGCGGGCTGCCGATGGCGCCGCAGGACAATACCGCCGGCCGCGCGCTGCTCGCGATGGCCGAGGCGCTGGCGCTGCCCTTCGGCCTGGAGGCCGAGATCGACAAGGGCATCCCGCTGGGCTCCGGCATGGGCGGCTCGGCCGCCTCGGCGGTCGCGGCCGTCGTCGCCGCCAACGCGCTGCTGGAGGCGCCGCTCGCACCGTTGCGCCTGCTGCAATTCGCGCTGCAGGGCGAGGCGGTCGCCAGTGGCTCGATGCACGCCGACAATGTCGCGCCGTCGCTGTACGGCGGGCTGGTGCTGACGCTGGGCCTCGAGCAGCCGGTCGTGCGGAGGATCCCGGTGCCGCCGTCGCTGCGCTGCGTGCTGGTCCACCCGCGGATTTTCCTGTCCACCCGCGAGGCCCGCGAGATCCTGCGGCCGGCCGTGCCGATGGGCGACTTCGTCCGGCAGACAGCCCGCCTCGCCGGCTTCGTGGCTGGCTGCTGCACCGGCGACCTGGACCTGCTGCGCGCGGCCTTCGAGGACGTCATCGTCGAGCCGCAGCGGGCGCCGCTGATCCCGGGCTTCGCGGCCGTGCGGCGTGCCGCGCTCGATGCGGGCGCGCTGGGATGCTCGATCTCCGGCGCGGGCCCGGCCGTGTTCGCCTGGTGCGAGGAGCCCGACGCCGCGGCCGCGCAGGAGGCGATGCGGGAGGCCTTCGCCGGCGCCGGCCTGGACTGCGAGTCCTGGGTCGCGCCGATTGACGCCGACGGCGCCGCGGTGCTGGAGCGCGGATGAAGTTCATCAGCAGCCGCGGTGCCGCACCGCCGGCCAGCCTCAGCGAGGCACTGCTGCAGGGACTGGCGCCGGACGGCGGCCTTTACCTGCCGGCGCGGCTGCCGCGGCCCGGCCTCGGCGCCTTCGGCCGAGCGCGCTCCCTGCCGGCCGTCGCGACGGCGTTGCTGGCGCCTTGCTTCGAGGGCGACCCGCTGGAGCCGGCACTGGGCGCGATCATCGAGGAGGCCTTCAGCTTCCCGGCGCCGCTGTGCGCGCTGCGCCGCGGCCGCGAGCGCCTTTCGCTGCTCGAGCTGTTCCACGGCCCGACCTCGGCTTTCAAGGACTTCGGCGCGGGCTTCCTCGCTGCCTGCCTCGCCCGCATCGAGCGGCCCGCCTCGCGGCCGCTGACGATCCTGGTCGCGACCTCGGGCGACACCGGAAGCGCGGTGGCCGCCGCGTTCCACCGCAAGCCCGGCGTGGAGGTGGTGATCCTGTTTCCGCTCGGCGGCGTCTCCGGGCGCCAGCGGCACCTGCTGAGCTGCTGGGACGACAACGTGCAGAGCTTCGCCGTCCGCGGCAGCTTCGACGACTGCCAGGCGCTGGTCAAGGCGGCGTTCCGCGACGAGCGGCTCGCGCGCGTGCGCGACCTCACCTCGGCCAACAGCATCAACATCGGCCGGCTGCTGCCGCAGGTCGTCTACTACGCGGCGGCCGCGCAGTGGTACACGCGGCGCTTCGGGGAAACGCCGGGGATGATCGTGCCGTCGGGCAACCTCGGCAACTCGATCGGGGCGTTCTGGGCGCGACGCATCGGCTTTCCGATCCGCCACGTCGCCCTGGCGACCAACGCCAACCGCGTGGTCGCCGACTGGTTCGAGACGGGGGAGTGGCGACCGCGAGAGGCGCTGCGCACGCTGGCCAACGCGATGGACGTGGGCAACCCCAGCAACTTCGAGCGGCTGCGCGCGCTGCACGGCGGAATCGACGAGACGCGGCGGCACGCGAGCACCCTGTCCGTCGACGACGACGCGATCCGTGAGGAGCTGCGCCGCGGGCCCGAGCGGTGGGGCGAGACGTGGTGCCCGCACACGGCCACGGCGGTGCGGCTGCGCGAGCGGCTCGACTCGCCGCACTGGATCGTCGTGGCGACGGCGCACCCGGCGAAGTTCGACTCGATCGTCGAGCCCCTGATCGGCCGGACCGTCGAGGTGCCGCAGCCCCTGGCCGAGCTGCTCGCGCGCCCG
>JBFGAO010000177.1:0-3591 GCA_041568095.1 Steroidobacteraceae bacterium
ACGCTGGCGCTGGCCGGACGCGAGGACGTCGCGATCGTGCTGCGCGGCGGATCCGCCGACGAGCTGTCCAGCGGCCTGTCGCTGGCTGCCGTGCGGCACGTCCTCGACGGGCCCGGCATCGTGCAGGGACCGGCCGGGCCGCTGGCGTCGCCGGAGCTGTTCGTGATCGTCGACGTGCCGATGAAGAGCACCGGCACCGGCGCCAACGTGCCGTTCCGCGGCGTCGGCCCAAACGCGGCCGGGATCCGCGGCGGGTTCCGGATCGTCGAGGGCCGGGACCTGCGCCGCGGCCTCGGCGAGGTCATCGTCGGGCGCAGCGCCGCGCAGCAGTTCGCCGGCCTCGAGCTTGGCCGGCAGCTGAAGTTCGGCCAGCAGGTCTGGACCGTCGTCGGCGTGTTCGAGGACGGCGGCAGCGTCAGCGAATCAGAGATCTGGACCGACGCCGTGCAACTGCAGGCCGCCTACAACCGCGGCACCTCCTACCAGTCGGTGCGCGTGCGGCTGCCGGCACCGGGCGCACTGGACGCGCTGGAGCGCCACCTTGCGACTGACCCGCGCTTCAACCTGACCGTGCGCACCGAGCGACGCTTCCTTGCCGACCAGTCCAGCCTGCTGGTCAACATCGTCCGGACCATCGGCACGCTGATCGGCCTGCTGATGGGGGCCGGCGCGGTGTTCGCGGCGCTGAACACGATGTACGCGGCGGTCGCGACCCGCACGCGCGAGATCGCGACGCTGCGCGCGCTGGGCTTCGGCGGCGGCGCCGTCGTCGCATCGGTGCTCGCCGAAGCGCTGCTGCTCGGGCTCGCGGGCGGCCTCGTCGGCGGCGTCGCCGCCTACTTCGGCTTCAACGGCCTGCAGGCCAACACGATGAACTGGCAGAGCTTCAGCCAGGTGTCGTTCGCGTTCGCCGTGACGCCCGGGCTGCTCGTGACCGGGATCCTGTACGCGATGCTGCTGGGGCTCGCCGGCGGCCTGCTGCCTGGCCTGCGCGCCGCTCGGCTGCCTGTCACCGCCGGGCTGCGCGAGATGTAGCGCTCAATCCTGGCGCCAGCGGAAGCCGGCGGCCGCGACCCCGAGGAACAGCGCCGTCATCGCCGCCAGCGCCAGCAACCGCGGCAGCACGTCGGCGAGCCCGGCGCCGTCCAGCATGATCGCGCGGGCCGCGCGCAGCAGCTGCGTCAGCGGCAGCGCCTCGGCCGCGAGCTGCAGCCAGCGCGGCGCGCCTTCCAGCGAGAACCAGACGCCGGACAGGAACATCATCGGCCAGCTGAGCAGGTTGATGACGCCACTGGCCAGTTCCTCGCTGGCCACCCGTGCCGCGACCAGGAAACCGAGCGCGATCATCGCGGTGGCGCCCAGCGCGGCGGTCAGCAGCAGCAGCAGCACGCTGCCCTCATTGCGGAAGTCCACCAGCACCGCCAGCAGCGCGTAGATCATCGCGGTGACGCCGAGCGCGAGCGCCAGCCGCGACAGGATCTGCGCGGCGCCGAACTCGGCAGCCGTCAGCGGCGTCGCATTCAGGCGCCGCAGGAAGCCGCTCTTGCGGTAGCGGACGACGACGTAGCCGACGCCGAACAGGCAGCTGAACATCACGTTCATGCCGAGGATGCCCGGCAGCACCCAGTCGACGTAGCGGACCGCCGCGCCGCTGACCGGCTGTCGCAGCGCGTCGCCGGCCGACTCCAGCAGCAGCTTCTCGGCGAGGTAGCCCTTCGGCGAGTCGTCGTTGACCCAGTAGCGCGGCTGGCCCTCGCGCAGGTCCACGAGCAGGTCGGCCTGGTGCCGCTCGACCTTGCGGATCGCGGCCTGCAGCGCGTCGGGCTCGACGCGGTAGAAATCGGTCCAGCGCGTGCCGAGGAAGGGGTGCAGCCCCGCATCCAGCGCGATGCCGGCCGGCGCCAGCACGCCGACCTTGAACATCGGCCGCCCGCCGCCGCCGAAGATCAGCGCGAAGGCGAAGACCAGCGCGACCGGGAACAGCAGGTTGAACGCGAGCGTGCGACGGTCGCGCAGGAACTCCAGGTTGCGCGTGTGCAGCACCGCCAGCATCCGCCGCAGGTTCACGCGCGCAGCTCCCGGCCGGTCAGCTCGAGGAACAGGTCCTCGAGGTTGCGCGGGCGCACGTTCAGGTGCCGCAGCGGCACGCCCAGCTCGATCAGCCGCTTCAGCGTCGCGTCGACGTCGGCGGTCGGGATCTCGACGCGCTCCGCCGTCAGCAGTGCGTTCGCCGGCAGCCCGTCCAGGCCGGCAGGCAGGTCGGCCCGCGGCAGCTCGACGATCACCTCGTCGAAGTGCTCCTTCAGCAGCCGGTCCGGCGTGCCGCGCGCGATGATCCGGCCGCGGTCCATGATCGCGATCTCGTCGCAGAGCACGTAGGCCTCTTCCATGTAGTGCGTCGTCAGCAGCACCGTCTTGCGCTGCGCCTTGATGTCCTTGACCAGGCGCCAGAAGTTGCGCCGCGCCTGCGGGTCGAGGCCGGTCGTCGGCTCGTCGAGGAACAGCAGCTGCGGGTCGTTGACCAGCGCGACCGCGAGCAGCAGCCGCTGCAGCTGGCCACCCGACAGCTTGCGGTTGTCGCGGTCGGCCACCTGCTCCAGCGCGCACAGGCTCACCAGCTCGTCGATGTCGCGGCCCTCGGCATACAGCCGCCGGAACATCGCCAGCGTCTCGCGCACCGTGATGAATTCCTGCAGCGCGGTCCGCTGGAACTGGATGCCTGCCTCGGCGCGGAAGCGGGCGCCCAGCGGCTCGCCGCGGTACAGGATCGTGCCGGCCGTCGGCGGCGTGATGCCCTCCATCATCTCGACCGTCGTCGTCTTGCCGGCGCCATTCGGGCCGAGCAGCCCGAAGCAGGTTCCCGGCGCGATCGCGAACGACACGCCGTCGACGGCGCGCACGCCCGGATACTGCTTGACGAGGTCGCGGACTTCGATGACGGGGTCCATGGCCACTCCGGCTGCCGGGACGATGCTATATGATGTCGCGCGTGGCGAATAACGGATTTCCGCACCTCCTCGCGCCGCTCGACCTCGGCTTCACGACCCTCCCGAACCGCGTGCTGATGGGCTCGATGCACACCGGGCTCGAGGACCGCGCCGCCGGCTACCCGAAACTGGCCGCGTACTTCGCCGAGCGCGCGCGCGGCGGCGTCGGCCTGATCGTGACCGGCGGCATCGCGCCGAACGCCGCGGGCTGGACCAAGCCCTTCGCCGGCACGCTGAGCGGCCGCCGGCACCTCGCGCGCCACCGGCACGTGACCGGCGCCGTGCACGGGGAGGGCGGCCGCATCTGCCTGCAGGTCCTGCACACCGGGCGCTACGGCTACCACCCGCTGGTGGTTGCGCCGTCGCGGCTGAAGGCGCCGATCGCGCCGTTCGCGCCGCGCGCGCTGTCGGAGCGCGGCGTGCGCCGCCAGGTCGACGCCTTCGTCCGCTGCGCGACGCTGGCGCGCGAGGCCGGCTACGACGGCGTCGAGATCATGGGTTCCGAGGGCTACCTGATCAACCAGTTCACGGCGGCCCGGACCAACAGCCGCGAGGACCGCTGGGGCGGCAGCTGGGAGAAGCGCATGCGGCTGCCGGTCGAGAT
>JBFGAO010000178.1:0-3587 GCA_041568095.1 Steroidobacteraceae bacterium
CTCGTTGGCGAGGATCGCCGTGCGCTGCAGCGCTGCCCGCAGCGTCTCGCGGTCCGCCAGCACCTTGCGCGGCGGATCGACCGGAATCACTCGTCCATATTCCGGGAATCTGCCGTCAATTAGCTTCGATGTGAAGCGAACGTCTCCGATCTGGGCGCGAACGTGGTTGGATCCGATCGTTATTGCCACGTTTCCCTCGTTGCCCAGCAGCCGCTGCAGCTCCAGGACGCCCTTGCGCGGGATGATGACCTGCTGCGCCTTCATCTTGCTCGGCAGCTCCATCTCGCACAAAGCCAGACGATGGCCGTCAGTCGCGACCGTTCGCAGCATTTTCCCGTCAGCTTCCAGCAACATCCCGTTCAGGTAGTAGCGAACGTCCTGCTGAGCCATCGAAAAGTGAGTCTTGTCGATCAGGCGCTTGAGGTCCGCTTGCGGCAGTTCCAGTGCCTGGTCCTTGCTGAGCTCATCGATGACGGGGAAGTCCCCGGCCGGCAGTGTCGTCAGCACGAAGCGGCTGTGGCCGCCGCGCACGCCAATCCGATCACCGTCCTGGCTCACCGTCAGCGTCGTGCCGTCCGGCAGCGAGCGGCAGATGTCCAGGAACTTGCGGCCAGGCAACGTGACCTGGCCGTCGCTGCCGGACTTGATGTCCGCCTGTGCGACCAGTTCGACCTCGAGGTCCGTCGCCGTGATCGACAGCTTTCCCTGTTTCGCGCTGAGCAGGAGGTTCGCGAGGATGGGCATCGTCTGCCGGCGTTCGACGACGCCGATCACCGCCTGCAGTGCGGCCAGGAGACTTTCGCGTTCGGCGCTGAATTTCATCTGTGCACCCGCTTGTGTTTATCGGATATCTGTTCCAGCAGGAATTCTTTCTTTATTACTGTAGAGATTATTGAGCAACGCATTTTCCGTGGAAAACCCCGGAAAAGCGACAGCCGCCAAGCCCTTGCGGGCGGAACAACCGCGTGCATGACCCGGCGTTTTCCTCTGGTCTCCCTGTGGGGGCCCTGTGGACGAAAAAGGCCCCGCCGCGCGCCCACACATTATCCACATCAACCCGTCAGGATTCTCAACAGGTTCTGGTAGTCCTCGCCGGTCCTGCGCTCCGATTCGCGCAGCCCCTTGATCCGGTCGCAGGCGTGCAGGACCGTCGTGTGATCGCGCCCGCCGAAGGCGTCGCCGATCTCCGGCAGGCTGTGGTTCGTCAGCTCGCGCGCCAGCGCCATCGCGACCTGCCGCGGCCGCGCAATGGAACGGCTGCGGCGCTTCGACAGCAGTTCGGCGACGCGGATCTTGTAGTACTCGGCGACCGTCTTCTGGATGTTCTCGATCGTGACCAGGCGCTCCTGCAGCGCCAGCAGGTCCTTGAGCGCCTCGCGCGCGAAATCCAGGGAAATGCTGCGGCCGGTGAAGCGGGCGGTCGCCAGCACCCGGCGCAGCGCACCCTCCAGCTCGCGGACGTTGGAGCGGATCCGCTTGGCAATGAAGAAAGCCACCTCTTCGGGCAGCGACTCGCCAGCCGCCTGGGCCTTGGACATCAGGATCGCGACGCAGGTCTCCAGCTCCGGTGGCTCGATCGCGACGGTGAGCCCCCAGCCGAAGCGCGACTTCAGGCGCTCCTCGAGGCCGTCGACCTCCTTCGGGTAGCGGTCGCAGGTCAGGATGATCTGCTGCTGGCCCTCCAGCAGCGCGTTGAAGGTGTGGAAGAACTCTTCCTGCGAGCGGTCCTTGCCCGCGAAGAACTGGATGTCGTCGATCAGCAGCGCATCGAGGGTCCGGTAGGCCTGCTTGAACTCGGCGATCGTGTTGTGCTGCAGCGCGCGGACCATGTCGCCGACGAAGCGCTCGCTGTGGACGTAGGCGATCCGCGCATCGGGCTGCCGCTTCTTCAGCAGGTTGCCGACCGCGTGCATCAGGTGGGTCTTGCCCAGGCCGACGCCGCCGTAGATGAACAGCGGGTTGTAGGCCCGGCCCGGGTTCTCCGCGACCTGGGCGGCGGCGGCCCGCGCGAGCTGGTTGCTCTTGCCCTCGACGAAGGTCTCGAAGGTGAAGTCGGGATTGACGCGACCGCCGACCACCGGCGGCGGGCGCCGGTACGGCACGGCGGCGACAGCCGGGGCGGGCGGCGGCGCCGGGGCGTCCTCACGGCGCGAGCCGACCTCCAGGCTGATGGACGGCGGGCCGCCCGGGGCCGCGGCGCCGACCAGCTGCTTGATCCGGTCCAGCAGGTTTTCGCGGACCCAGCTGACCACGAAGCGGTTGGGGGCGAGCAGCAGCAGCGCGCCGTCGCGCTCGACCGCCTGCAACGGCCGCACCCAGGTGTTGAAGTGCTGCTCGGGCACCTCGCTCTCGAGTTGACGCAGGCAGTGGTGCCAGAGCGAACCCTGCAAGACCATCCCCTGTGGCGGTCGGCCGTGGTCGGAGGAAAGGGGGCAGAGTCTATAGCCGGCGCCGGGGGCGCGCCAGAGTTATCCACAGCCCCTGGGCGCGCTGCGGGGCCGGGTTTCGGGCTGTCGCGCGCGTGTTGACAGTCTCCGCGCGGCTCCGTAACCTTGCCGCCCTTTGCCCTGACGGGCAGGCCTTTGTTTTACTGAAGGATTCGGGGTTGCCGCCATGAAGCGCACGTACCAGCCCAGCAAGATCAAGCGCAAGCGGACCCACGGCTTCCGCGCCCGGATGGCGACGAAGAAGGGACGGCAGGTCCTGAAGCGTCGTCGTGCCAAGGGCCGCAAGCGGCTCGCGGTCACCGCAGCCCGCTGACGAGTGCCGCCACGTCGGCACGACAGGGATTCCGCGCACGCCAGAAGCTGCGGACTGCCGCTGACTTCGAGCGCGCGCGCAAGGGCGGGCGGCGGAACGGCGACGCGCTGTTCGCGGTCCAGCACCTTGCCAACGGGCTGGATCACGCGCGCCTCGGCATGGCGGTCAGCCAGCGCACGGCGGGTGGCGCGGTCAACCGCAACCGGCTGCGCCGGCTGATCCGCGAATCGTTCCGGCTGCACCAGCAGGAGTTACCGTCGGTGGACGTGTTCGTGACGGCGAGGGGCGGCGCGCGCGACGCGCAGAACAGCGAGATCTTCGCCAGCCTCGCGCGCCTGTGGCGCCGCATCGGCGAGCAGGCATGAAGGCCGCGCTGCTGCTGCTGATCCGCGGATACCGTCGCTGGCTCAGCCCGCTGCTGGGCCGCAACTGCCGCTTCCACCCGAGCTGTTCCGCCTATGCGCTGGAGGCCATCGAGCGCCACGGCGCATTGCGCGGGTCCTGGCTCGCGGCGCGCCGCATTGGCCGCTGCCACCCCTGGCGCGAGGGCGGCTTCGATCCGGTCCCGGGGTCCCGCGGCTGATGGACAACCAGCGCATCTTCCTGTGGCTCGCGTTGCTGTTCATCCTCTGGCTGAACGTCGACACCTGGATGAAGGACTACGCGGAGCCGGCCGCCGCGGCCGATGCGACGCAGGGCGGGGCGCCCGGGCCGTCGCCGGCCGCCAACGGCCTGGCGGGCGAACTCCCGGCGGTACAGCAGGGCGAGGTCCCCGCTGCCGCCGCGACGCCGGAGGCGCCTGCGCCCGGCCACGCGGCGCCCGCAGC
>JBFGAO010000179.1:0-3568 GCA_041568095.1 Steroidobacteraceae bacterium
GGTGCGCATGGCCGTGGTATTCGGCCTGGCGGTCGATGCGACGGTCAGCCGCCGCTCGGTCTTCGCGCGCAAGAACTACTTCTACCCGGACCTTCCGAAGGGCTACCAGATCAGCCAGTACGAGCTGCCGGTCGTCACGAAGGGCAGCGTGGCGATCGTGCTCGACGACGGCGAGCGCAAGACGGTCGGCATCACGCGCGCCCACCTCGAGGAGGACGCCGGCAAGTCGCTGCACGAGGGGCTCGGCGACCGCACCGGCATCGACCTGAACCGCGCCGGCACGCCGCTGCTCGAGATCGTCTCGGAGCCGGACATGCGCTCGGCCCGCGAGGCCATCGCGTACATGAAGAAGATCCACACGCTGGTCCGGTACCTCGAGATCTGCGACGGCAACATGCAGGAGGGCTCGTTCCGCTGCGACGCGAACGTGTCGGTGCGCCGCCGCGGCGCGCGCGAGTTCGGCACGCGCTGCGAGATCAAGAACCTGAACTCGTTCCGCTTCGTCGAGAAGGCGATCAACTACGAGGTCGCGCGCCAGATCGAGCTGATCGAGGGCGGCGGCAGCGTCGTGCAGGAGACGCGCCTGTACGACCCGGACCGCAACGAGACGCGGCCGATGCGCTCGAAGGAGGAGGCGAACGACTACCGCTACTTCCCGGACCCGGACCTGCTGCCACTGGTGCTCGACGATGCGTTCATCGAGGGCGTCCGCGGCACGCTGCCGGAGCTGCCGGACGACAAGGCGGCGCGCTTCGTGCGCGACTTCGGGCTGTCCGACTACGATGCCGGCGTGCTGACCGCGAGCCGCGAGCTGGCCGCGTACTACGAGGAAGTCGTCGCCGGCCTCGGCGGCGAGCCGAAGCTCGCGGCGAACTGGGTCATGGGCGACCTGTCGGGCCTGCTGAACCGCGACGGCCTCGAGATCGGCCAGGCGCCGGTGGGCGCGGCGCGGATGGCGGGGCTGCTGCGCCGCATCGCCGACGACACGATCTCGGGCAAGATCGCGAAGGAGGTGCTCGAGGCGATGTGGTCGGAGCGCGCCGACGCCGACGCGATCATCGACGCGCGCGGCCTCAGGCAGATCACCGACAGCGCGGCGATCGAGAAGGTGATCCGCGACGTGATGGCCGCGCACCCTGGCCAGCTCGCCGACTACCGCAGCGGCAAGGACAAGCTGTTCGGATTCTTCGTCGGCCAGGTCATGAAGGCGACGCAGGGCAAGGCCAACCCGGCGCAGGTCAACGAGCTGCTGAAGCGCCTGCTCGCGGGCTCCTGAGCCGGATGAGCGACGGCGACCTGCTGCAGCGCTTCCTGTTCGAGCGCTACCCGGTCCGGGGGCACATCGTGCACCTCGACGCGAGCTGGCGCGCGGCGACCGAGCACCACGACTACCCGGCCGCGGTCGGCGGGGCGCTCGGCGAGGCGCTGGCCGCGACCGCGCTGCTGGCCGGCTCGATGAAGTTCGAGGGCCAGTTGTCGCTGCAGCTGCAGGGCCCGGGCCCCGTGCACCTGCTGCTGGCGCAGTGCACCCACCGCCACGCGATCCGCGGCGTTGCGCGCCACCAGGGCGAGCCGTCGGCGGACGCCGGCCTGCCGGCGCTGTTCGGCGACGGGCGCCTCGCCGTCACGATCGAGCAGGAGCGGCGCCGCGACAGGTACCAGGGCGTCGTGCCGCTGGACCAGCCGCGGCTGTCCGACTGCCTCGAGCGCTACTTCGAGCGCTCGGAACAGGTGCCGACGCGGATGGTGCTCGCGGCCAGCGGCGAGCGCGCGGCCGGGCTGCTGCTGCAGCGCATCGCGGTCGGCCACGGCAGCGCCGAGGATCCGGACCCGCGCGCGGTGGCCGAGGCCGACGACGCCTGGCGCCGGATCGGGATGCTGGCCGCGACGCTGCAGCCGGCCGAGCTGCTGACGCTGCCGAGCCAGCAGCTGCTGCAGCGGCTGTTCGCCGAGGACGACCTGCGGCTGTTCGACGGCGAGCCGGTCTGGTTCCAGTGCAGCTGCTCGCGCGAGCGCGTCGAGGCAATCCTGCGCTCGCTGGGCCGCGCCGAGGCCGACGACATCCTGCAGGAGCAGGGCGCCGTCGAGGTGCGCTGCGAGTTCTGCAACCGCGGCTACCGCTTCGACGCGGTCGACGTCGCCGCCGTCTTCGCCTCGCCCGGCCGGGGCCAGGCGCCGTCCGGCCTGCACTGAGGCCGCGCGCCGCTTCTTTGCGGCGCACAAGGCCGCTCCTTATACTCCGGCGGATGTCCGCGAACCCGGCACCCGGCGACCCCGCCAGCCCGGCGGCCGCTCCCGCGCGCCGGCCGGTGCAGGTCTCGTTCGAATTCTTCCCGCCCGGGGACGAGGCCATGGAACGGACGCTGTGGGAGTCGATCCAGCGCCTCGCGCCGCTGCGCCCGCGCTTCGTGTCGGTGACCTACGGCGCGGACGGCTCGACCCGCGACCGCACGCACCGCGTCGTCGAGCGGGTCCGCCGCGAGACCGAGCTGACCGGCGCGCCGCACCTGACCTGCGTCGGCGCCAGCCGCGGCGAGGTGCTCGACATCGCGCGTCGCTACTGGGAGGAGGGCATCCGCCACATCGTCGCGCTGCGCGGCGACCCGCCGGCGGGCAGCGCGCGCTACGCGCCGCACCCGGACGGCTTCGCCTACGCGGCCGACCTGGTGCGCGGGCTGCGCTCGGTCGGCGACTTCGAGATCTCGGTCGCGGCCTACCCGGAGACCCATCCCGAGGCGCAGAGCGCCGGGCAGGACCTGGAGAACCTCAAGCGCAAGCTGGACGCCGGCGCGACGCGCGCGATCACTCAGTTCTTCTTCGACACGGACCGCTACCTGCGCTTCCGTGACGCCTGTGCCGCGGCCGGCATCGACACGGTGATCGTGCCTGGCATCCTGCCGATCACGCGCTTCCCGCAATTGCTGCGCTTCGCCGCGCGCTGCGGCGCCAGCGTGCCGGCCTGGCTGGTCGAGCGCTTCGAGGGCCTCGACGACGACGCCGAGACCCGCAAGATGATCGCCGCGTCGGTCGCGATCGAGCAGGTCGCGCGGCTGCGCCGCGAGGGAGTCGACGAGTTCCACTTCTACACGCTGAACCGCAGCGAGCTGACCTACGCGATCTGCCATGCGCTGGGCCTGAGGGCACGGTGAGCGACGCACGGCAGGACCGGATTGCGGCGTTCGGGCGCCTGCTCGGCGAGCGCATCCTCGTGCTCGACGGCGCGATGGGCACGATGATCCAGCGTGCCGGGCTCGGCGCGGAGGACTTCCGCGGCGAGCGCTTCGCTGACTGGGCGCGCGACCTCAAGGGCGCCAACGACCTGCTGTCGCTGACGCGGCCCGACGTGATCGCCGGCATCCACCGCGCCTACCTCGAGGCCGGCGCCGACATCGTCACGACGAACACGTTCAACTCGACGTGCATCTCGATGGCCGACTATGCGGTCGAGCCTCTCGTGCGCGACATCAACCTCGCTGCCGCACGCCTCGCTCGAGAGGTCGCCGATGAGTTCACCGCGCGCGACGCGTCGCGGCCGCGATTCGTCGCCGGCACGCTCGGGCCGACGAAC
>JBFGAO010000180.1:0-3567 GCA_041568095.1 Steroidobacteraceae bacterium
CGCCGTCGACGGCGGTCAGCGCCAGCCGCGCCGACCAGGTGCCGGAGCGCGCCATCCAGGCCAGTTCCAGCCTGCCGCGCAGCGGGTCGACCGAGTTGATCGACAGGCCGCTGCGACGGTCGCGGCCCTCGGCCCAGGCCAGCGACGCGCGACCAGACAGGCCGTCGAGGCCGGCGACCAGCCGGCCGAGGTCCAGCGCGATTGACGCCTCCGCGCCGTAGATCTCGGCGGCGGCGATGTTGCGCGACTGGAACAGCGTCGTGCCGGTTGCCGGGTCGCGCCCGATGTTGACCCGCGATTCGATGAAATCTTCGTAGCGGCTGTACCAGGCACTGGCGCCTCCGGAGAGCGCGTCGCCCCCGATGCGCAGCCCCAGCTCGATGCTGTCGCTGCGCTCCGGGCGCAGCGCGGGGTTCGGGATCGCGCGGACGTTGAACTGCGGCAGGTCGAGGCCGATGTTGACGTCCTCGAAGGGCTGCGCGCGGAAACCGTGCGAGTACTGCAGCCAGGCCGTCGTCGCCTCCGAGGCCCGCAGGCCGATTCCCAGCTTCGGCGACAGCGAGAAGCTGTCTATCGAGACCGGCTGCTGGGACGGGTTGTCGGCCGCGTAGACGGCGTCGATGCGCGGGTCGAGGCGGTACCAGTCGGCGCGCAGCGCGGGGATCAGCGACCAGCGCCCGTCGCGAGGGCGCCACTCGTCCTGCAGGTACAGGCCCGCCTCGGTGACGACCGAGACCGGGAAGTCGCGCACCGGCAGCTGCTCGCCCAGGATCGTCTTCGTCGCCACGCCGGTCGCCAGCGTCGTCTGCAATCCGTCGCGGCGCTCGCGGATGCGCGAGCGGCTGAACTCGATGCCTCCGACCCACAGATGCGGCCCCGCCGCGGACTCCTGCCTGCGCAGCAGCGTCAGCTCGCCGCCGGCGACGGTCTCGTTGTAGTGGAACTCGCGCTGGATTCCGAGCGCCGGTGCGCGCGGCGGCGCCGCGCGGCGCTCTTCGTCGGTGCGCTGCAGGACGCTGCTGTCCTGCAGGTAGACCCGCCACGCGGCCTGGTCGAAGGGGCCGACGCCGTCGAACTGCTGGTCGACCAGCAGGCGCAGCTGATCGGCCCGGTCGTCGCCCTCCATCCGGACTGTGTTCGCGAAGCGCCCGCCCGACAGCTCGAGGGAATCCACGTCGCTGCGTGCGGCCTGCCGGTCCCAGCCGACGGTCAGGCGCAGCGGTGCCGCGAACCCCGTGAGCACGGCACGCAGCATCGCGGCGGTCGAGCGCTGCTCGCGCGGGTTGGCATCCAGCGTCTCGTAGGGGTGCTGCAGTTCGCCACCCTCGCGCCGCGCGAGCGCAAGCATCAGGTCGGCAGCGCCAGTCCGCGCTGCCAGCGTCGCGGCGGCGAAGCCGGAATGGTCATCGCTGGCCCAGCCGCTGCGCACCCGCAGCGCACGCTGCTGGCCGTGCTGCAGCAGGTCGGCGGGGTCGACGGTCGTCGTCGCGATGACGCCGGCGATCGCGTCGCTGCCGTACAGCGCCGAGGCCGGCCCCTTCAGCACCTCGATGCGGCGAATGAGCTCGAGGTCGGCAAACGAGCGGCCGCTGTCCGAGTAACTGCCGACCGCGAAGCCGCTCGCGACCGGCACGCCGTCCGTCTCCAGCAGCACGCGGTTGCCGCCGAGGCCCCGGATCGTCACCGGTGCGAGCCCGAAGCGGTGCGGGTCGCGGGCCACGGACAGCCCCGGCTCGCGGGTCAGCGCGTCCCTGGCGTCGAAGGCGACCGCGTCCTGCAGCTCCCCGGCGGTGATCACGGACACGCTGGCCGGCGCCTCGACCAGAGGCTGCGCGTGCTTGCCGACGACGACGACAGTCTCCAGGCGCGGCAGTTCCTGGGCAGCGGCCACGGCGGCCGTTGCCTGCAGCAGGGCGCCGCCGATCGCGAGGCGCAGCGGTCCGGATCGTGTTCGATTCATGCGAGCTCGTACCTTCGCGCCAGTGTAGGGGCGCCGCGCGGCTGGCTCACCGACCCTCGACTAGGGGTTTTCCGATAGACTGCCTGTCACCGGCCGCCAGGTCGGCCGGCAGCCACGGCCCGTGATCCACCGCCAGAATCTCCAGTTCCCGGCCAAGGAAACCGCACTGCGCGAGGACGTGCACGTGCTGGGCGGCCTTGTCGGCGAGGTGCTGCTGGACCAGGGCGGCGAGGCGCTGTTCGGCCCGGTGGAGGGCGACCGCGTCGCCGCAATACGCTGCCGCGAGGGCGAGCCCGAGGGCGCGGTCGAGCTGGCGGTCCGGACCGCCGACCGCAACCCGGCCGAGGCTCGCGACCTGATCCGCGCGTTCAGCAAGTGGTTCGAGGTCGTCAACCTCGCCGAGCGCGTGCACCGTGTCCGGCGCCGCCGCGAGTACATGCGCCGCAGCGACCGGCCCCAGCCCGGCGGCATCGGCGACTGCATGTACCGCCTGAAGGCGGCCGGCCTGAGCGGCGAGCAGGTGCTGGGCCTGCTGGGCGGCCTGACGATCTACCCGGTGTTCACGGCGCACCCGACCGAGGCGACGCGCCGCACGATGCTGCGCAAGCAGCAGAAGATCGCCGACCTGATGCTCGAGCGACTCGACCCGACGCTGACGCCGGCCGAGCGGCGCGCAGTCTGGGAACAGATCCGGATGGAAGTCACGTCGAGCTGGCAGACGGAGGTGCACGCGCGCCACAAGCTGACCGTCGCCGACGAGCGCGAGCAGGTGCTGTTCTACCTCGCCGAGGTGATCTACCGGATCGTGCCGGTGCTGTACGAGGAGATCGCAGTCTGGCTGGAGACGGTGTTCGGCCTGCCGGCGGACTCGACCGAGGTCCCGCTGTTCCTGCGTTTCGGCAGCTGGGTCGGCGGCGACATGGACGGCAACACGGCCGTGCACGCCAAGTCCATCCGGGAGACGCTGCATCGCCAGCAGCAGCGCATCGTGTCGGCCTACTTCGACGAATGCCGGCAACTGTCGGCGAAGCTGTCGCAGAGCGCGAGCCGCGTTGGCGTCAGCCGCGAGCTGGAACAGCGCATCGCCGAATACGACATCCTGCTGCCTGCCGCGCGCACCCGTGCGCCGAGCCGGCACGACCGGATGCCGTACCGTGTGTTCCTCGGGCAGGTCGCCGAGCGACTGCGGACTACCTACGAGGGCCGGCCCAACCACTACGAGTCGGCCGAGCAGTTCATCGGCGACATCGAGATCGTCGCCGACAGCCTCGCTGCGAACCAGGGCCGCCACGCCGGCCTGTTCCCGGTGCGGCGCCTTCTGCACCGCGCCCGGGCCTTCGGTTTCCACCTTGCGACACTCGACGTCCGCCAGCATGCGGAGGTGCACCGGCACGTCATCCGGCAGGGCCTCGCGGACCCGGACTGGGCCGCGCGCAGTGCGCGCGAGCGCAGCGAGCGCCTGCGCGAGGCCATCGAGCAGGACCGCGGGCCGGCCGGTAGCTTCGATGCCGTCGGGCGGCGCACGCTGGCCGTGTTCGAGGCGATGACACAGGGTCGCTACAAGTACGGCGAGCGCGCGGTCGGCGACTACATCGTCAGCGGCACCG
>JBFGAO010000181.1:0-3565 GCA_041568095.1 Steroidobacteraceae bacterium
CGACGTGACCGGCATCCCGCTGATGCCCGAGATCGCCACACCGCCGGAGCCGGCGGCTTCGCGGCGCCGGCTCGGCCTCGAGACCACGCGCCCGGTGCTGCTGGTGCTCGGCGGCGGGCTGGGCCTCGGCATCGACTCCGTCGTCGCCGCGCTCACGCGGGCGACCGCGTCCGGCGACGGCCCGACGATCCTGGTGCTGGCCGGACGCAACGAACGCCTCGCCGGCGAACTGGCGCGCGATCCCGCGACCGGCAGGCTGATCGCGGCCGGCCGGCTGCAGGTCCACGGCTGGACGGACCGCATCGTGACCTTCCTGCGCGCCGCCGACATCGTGATCGGCAAGCCCGGCGGACTCAGCACGGCCGAGGTGCTTGCCTGCGGGCGGCCGCTGTACTCGACCTGCTCGCTGCGCGGCCAGGAATCCTTCAACGTGTCCTTCCTCGAGAACCACGGCGTGGGCCAGCTGCTCGACGAGCCGCGGCTGCTGCGCCGGGTGCTGGGCCTGCTGGACGACCCGCTGACGCTGCGCCGGATGCAGGCACGGGCCTGGGCGCTGGGCCGGCGCGACGGCGCGGCGCGAGTCGCGGCCGGGCTGCTGGAGTCGCTGCGATGGACGGCGGCGCGGGCATGAGCGGCACGCTGGCAAGGCGCTGCGCGGCAGCCTGGGACCGCGCCTACCACCGCTACCACCGCCTCGTGCCGATGGGCCCGCTGTTGCAGGTCGGCCGCGAGCGCTGGGACGGCGCGCCGCGGCGCTTCGACGACGGCACGCTGCTGGAGGCGGGTGCAGAGGTCGGCACGCTGCACCTGGACAACCGCCGGCTCGCGGCACTCGCCGGGAGCGGCCGCCAGCGCATCGCCGCGCGCTTCGGGCGGCTGCTGCGCGAGTCGCTGCAGGCGCTGGCCGAGTACAGCACGACCGCCGACGGCGAGGCAGTGGCTGCCTGGCGCGGCACGACCTGGATGCAGCCGCACGGCCTGACGGTCGGCTTCACGACCGAGCCGCTGCCGCCGGGCTGGCGGCGCCGGCTGCTGACGCTGCACTTCGCGCTGCTGCGTGCCTGCTTCGCGCCGGCCGCCTACGGCCGCGGGCCGGCGTCGCCGGAACCGCGGCAGTTCTGGATCACGCGCCGGGCCCTGCTCGAGCACTTCCTGCGGCGGCCGCAATGAGCGCGACGCTGCCCGGCCGGCTGTGCCTGACCTTCGACGACGGGCCGGATCCCGAGTGGACGCCGCGCTTGCTCGACCTGCTCGCCGAGGCCGGTGCGCCGGCGACTTTCTTCGTGATCGGCCGCGCCACGCGCGCGCAGGCGCCGCTGCTGCGCCGGGCCATCGCCGAGGGCCACGCGGTCGGCAACCATGGCTGGAGCCACCGGCACCCCTGGCTGCTGGGCCGGCGCGCGGCCTGCGACGAGGTCATCGCCGGCGCACGCGCGATCGCCGATGCGACCGGCCGCCCGGCGCGGCATTACCGGCCCGCGCACGGCCGGGTCCGTCGCTGCATGACCGAGGCGGCCGCCGGGCAAGGCCAGGCGCTGCAGCTGTGGAGCCTGAGCGCGATCGACTGGGGGCCGCTGGGCAGCGCCGCCGGCATCGCGCGCCGGCTCGCGCGTGCCGGTGCCGGCGACGTGATCCTAATGCATGACGGGCGCCCGGGCCCGAACCGGCCGGCGGAACTGCTGCGCGCGCTGCCAGGCTTCCTGTCCGGCCTGCGCGCGCGCGGGCTCGTCGCGGCGACGCTGCCCTGAGGGCTTCCCGCTACCAGTTGTAGCGCACGCGATACGTGACGACCGCCTCGCCGTCCCTGGGCACGCGGACCGGGAACTCGATGCTGAGCACGTCCTTCTTCTCGTACGGCGACGAGTGCTGGACGATCCGCCACTGGCTCCAGCGGTACAGCTGCTCGCGGACGACGACCTCGACCGGCTGGTCCTTGTGGTTGCGGATCCGGACCTCGAAGGCCTCCTCCATGACGCGGCCGCGGCTGTCGAGCTGGAAGTCGGTCTGCCGCCGCTCGCCGACGACGTCGAAGGCGCTGCCGAGCCGGACGCGCACGCCCTCGTCCTTCGGCGTGTGGTCGATGACGTCCTCGCCGATGAACTCGAGGCTCCCGTCGTCGTCCTGCTGCGACACGCGGA
The DNA here is from genome assembly GCA_041568095.1 of Steroidobacteraceae bacterium. GTDB lineage: Bacteria > Pseudomonadota > Gammaproteobacteria > Steroidobacterales > Steroidobacteraceae > SCUD01. The sequence continues at coordinate 2,139 of JBFGAO010000181.1, forward strand.
TCCGGCCGGCCGGCAGCGGCAGGCCCAGGCCGGAGGCCTTGTCGTTGCGGAAAGTCAGCCAGACGTCGACCTTCGTGTCCGAGCCCGGCGCCCAGTCGCGGTCCAGCATCGGCCCGCCGCCCCAGCCGTGGCCACGCGCGCCGTCGAAGACCAGCTGCTTCCTGGCCGGCACGCGCGCCGCCTGCTCGAACAGCTCGATCTGCTTGGTCGAGTTGTTCGGGATCGTCGCGGGCCGGCCCAGCGTGTACAGGTGGTACTCGAAGAAGGCCTTCTCCTCGAAGCCGGCGTCGGCCTCCATCGTGACCGCACGCATGACCTTCGGGGACGGTGGCGGCTGCGCGCGGCCAACGTCGCCGGCGACCAGCTTCAGCCGCGCGTCTGCGTAGTCCATGCCGGACTGGTTCTGCAGGCTGACCCAGGCGCCGACGTCGACGAAGCCGCTGTTCGCGTTGGCGCCCGGCGCGAAGGTCAGGTTGTAGTCGGCCCACCAGGTGATGCCGCCGGTCTGGTAGGCGACCCGCGTCCGGTGCCGGCCGCCGCGCGCCGCGGACACCTCCCACTCCAGCGTCGGCTGCGTGATCAGCCCGCCCGGCAGCGCGCTGAAGCGGATGCCACCCCATTGGCGCAGCGCATGCACCTGGCCGTCGTCGCCCTGCAGCACGAGGCCGTCGTGCGCAGACAGCAGCGTACCGCTGGTGATCCGGATGCCGTCGCCCTGCGGGCTCTCGACCGTGACCGGGCGGTCCACGTAGCGCGACAGCAGCTTCTCGGTGCTGACCAGGTCGAAGCGGAAGTCCTGCTCCAGCACCTTGGTGCCGGCCGGGTCGGTCAGCGAGCGAAACTGCACGGTCGTCGGGTCGATCAGCGCCGCGACGTCGGTGTAGCGCAGCCGGCCGCGGCCGCGCTGCAGTTCCAGCTCGCGGTCCACGCGCACGACTGCGAAGCCCGGCAGCTGGCTGGCCTGCGGGCTGCCCATGCCCGGCAGCGGCCGGTACCACTCCGCCGGGATGCCGCCCGGCCGGGCCGAGCTGTACACGGTCAGCGCCAGCTGGTCGCCGGTCGCAGGTGCCGCGGCCAGCAGCGCCGCCAGCAGCAAGGGAATCCGTTTCCTGACGAGACGCATCTTCTGCACTCCTGCAATCCTTCCTGCCTAGAATAACGGCGGCCACCGCCTCGACGGGTTCAAACGATGGACAGCCGCGACCTTGCCCTGTGGCTCCGCCAGCACCGCGTCGCCGCCGCTGCGCTGGCCGGCTGCCTGGTCCTGGCCCTCGCGCTGGCCTGGACCGCCTGGCGCTGGGACATCGCCTCCGACCGCCTCGCGCTGCTCGAACGGCAGGCGGCCGAGGGCTTCCTGCGCCCGCCTTCGGCGACCCGCAGCCTGCGCATCGACACGCGCGCCGGCGGCGCGGCCTCCGCCCGCATCG
>JBFGAO010000182.1:0-3556 GCA_041568095.1 Steroidobacteraceae bacterium
AAGCAGCCGCTGCCGCCGAGGCCGCCGACCTGCACGCAGTAGACGCCGAAGGCGCATTCGAGCGCCTGGGTGACTACCGCGCGCTCCTGTTCCAGCAGCAGCCGCCCCAGCGGCCCGGCCAGCCAGCCCTCCAGCGCCGCGGCGTGGTCATTCATGCGCGCAGCATACCCGCCGGCCCGCGGCGCCGGCCACCGCCGGCGGGGGTGGAAATTGCCGCAGGACGGCGATCTAATACGCGGCAATCGCGATACCCCCGGGGCACGGAGTCCTTTGACGACACTCGACGTCCGGCCAATCCCGGCATTCCGGGACAACTACATCTGGCTGCTGCGCGGCGGCGCCGATGGTTGCGCTGCGGCGGTCGTCGACCCCGGTGACGCCGCGCCCGTGCTGCAGGCGCTCAAGGCCGACAAGCTGCGCCTGCAGGCGATCCTGTTGACGCACCATCATCCCGACCACGTGGGTGGTGCGCCGGAACTCGTCGAGGCGACCGGCGCGCGCGTGTTCGGGCCGGCCCGGGAGCGGCTGCCGGTGGACGCGCAGCCCCTCGCGGGCGGCGACCGCGCCGAGTTGCCCGGGCTCGGGCTTGCCTTCGAGGCCATCGACGTGCCGGGCCACACGGCCGGGCACATCGCCTACTACGGCCACGGCGCGCTGTTCTGCGGCGACACGCTGTTCAGCGCCGGCTGCGGCCGGCTGTTCGAGGGCACGCCCGAGCAGATGCTGGGCTCGCTGGACGCGCTGGCCTGCCTGCCGGACGAGACCCGCGTGTTCTGCGGCCACGAGTACACGCTGGCCAACCTGCGCTTCGCCCAGGCCGTCGAGGCCGACAACGCCGACGTCACCCGCTATGTCCGCGAGGCGGAGGCGCTGCGCGCCGCCAGCCGGCCGACGTTGCCCTCGACGATCGGCCGTGAGAAGCGCGTCAACCCATTCCTGCGCAGCCGCGACCAGAATGTCCGCGCCTCGGCAGAGCGCCACGCCGGCATGCCCCTGCCGACGCCGGTGGCGGTGTTCGCCGAGGTCCGCAGCTGGAAGGACGGATTCCGATGACCCGATTGACGACCCGACTGGCCCGCACGGCGGCGATCCTCGGCGCGGCGGCAGCCGCAGCCGGCTGCGCGAGCACCGCCGCGAGCGGCGACGGCCGTTCCTCGACGCCCGACCGCGTGATCGTCAATGACCCGAAGGCGGGCCCCGGCTCGCGGGCGCGCGACCTGCCGCCGCTGCCGCTGCCGAGTTACGCCTCGCCGATGCACGACGAATTGCCGGCGGAGCCGATCGTGTTCGGCGACGTGCTGGACCGGATCCGCCGCCAGATGGTGCTGCCACAGGTCGAGCACCCCTGGGTGCGCAGCGAGCTGGAATGGTACGAGCGCAACTCGGAGTACCTGGCGCGCGTGTTCGGCCGCGGCCAGCGCTACCTGTATCACATCGCCCGCGAGGTCGAGGCACGCGGCATGCCGGGCGAGCTGGCGCTGCTGCCGGTGGTCGAGAGCGCCTTCAACCCGTTCGCGTACTCGCGCAGCCACGCTTCCGGGCTCTGGCAGTTCATCGCGCCGACCGGCGAGCGCTTCGGCCTGCAGCGCAACTTCTGGAAGGACCAGCGCCGCGACGTGCTCGAGGCGACGCGGGCCGCGCTCGACTACCTCGAGCTGCTGCGCGACCGCTTCGAGGGCGACTGGTTCCTCGCGATCGCCGCCTACAACTACGGCTCCGGCAACGTGCGCCGCGCGATCAACCGCAACCAGGCACTGGGCCGGCCCACGGACTTCTTCTCGCTGTCGCTGCCGGCCGAGACCCGCGCCTACGTGCCGAAGCTGCTGGCGCTGAGCCAGGTCGTGCGCGATCCGGTCCGCCACGGCCTGTCCTTCCCGACGATCCCGGACACGCCCTATTTCCGGGTCGTGCCGACCGGCGGCCCGGTGGACCTGCGGCTGATGGCGGAACTGGCCGGCGTCCAGACCGACGAGCTGCATGCGCTGAACCCGGCCTGGAACCGCTGGCTGACCGACCCTGACGGCCCGCACCGGCTGCTGGTCCCCGAGGTCGTCGCCGACAGCTTCAGCACGCAGCTCGCGCAGCTCGATGCGCCGTCGCGCGCGCGCCTCGGCACCCACCGCGTCGCGCCCGGCGAGTCGGTCGCCTCGGTCGCCGGCCGCTACCAGGTGCCCGAGTCCTTCCTGCAGCGGGTCAACGGCATCGACGGCTCGGGCCTGCGGGCCGGCGACGCGCTGCTGGTGCCGGCCGGCGATGTCAGCCAGCTCCGTGCCGGGCTCGGCGCCGACCTCGAGCGGCGCCTGCACCAGGTGCAGCCGGGCGAGTCGCTGTGGAGCATCTCGCGCCGCCACGGCATGACCGTCGCCGAGCTCGCGCGCATGAACAACCTGTCCGCCAGCGCGGTGATCCAGCCGGGCCAGCGCCTGCAGGTCGCCGGCTCCGGGCCGGCGCAGGCACAATCGGTCGCGCGCTCGGCCGCGCGCGCCGCGCCTCGCAGCATCAATTACCGTGTCCAGCGGGGCGACACGCTGTCGTCGATCGCGCGGCGCTTCGAGGTCACGGTGCGCCAGCTGCAGGGCTGGAATGACATGGGCGGCAGCACGGTGCTGCGCGCCGGGCAGCGGCTGACCATCCACGTGGACGGACGCAGGGACTTCGGAGGCTGAATGGGATTCCTGGCCGGCAAGAAGGCGCTGATCGTCGGGCTCGCCACCGACCGCTCTATCGCCTGGGGCATCTCGCAGGCGATGCAGCGCGAGGGCGCGGAACTGGCGTTCACCTACCAGAACGACCGGATCAAGGACCGCGTCGTGGACCTGGCCGGGCAGCTGGGCTCGGAGCTGGTGATGCCGATGGACGTCGCCGAGGACGCGCAGATCGACGCCGCCTTCGCGCAACTGAAATCGGCATGGGGCGCACTGGACATCCTGGTGCACTCGGTGGCCTTCGCGCCGCGCGAGGCGCTGACCGGCGGCTTCGTCGAGGCGACCAGCCGCGAGGCTTTTGCGACGGCGCACGACATCTCCAGCTACAGCCTGACGGCGCTGGCGCGTGCGGCGATGCCGCTGATGGAAGGCCGCGCGGGTGCGATGCTGACGCTGTCCTACCTGGGCGCGGTGCGCTCGATACCCGCCTACAACGTCATGGGCCTGGCCAAGGCCAGCCTCGAGGCCAATGTGCGCTTCCTTGCGGCAGACCTCGGCCCGCGCGGCACGCGCGTCAACGCGATCTCGGCCGGGCCGATCAAGACCCTCGCGGCGGCGGGCATCCCCGGCTTCCGCAAGATGCTGCACCACGTCGAGCAGGTCGCGCCGCTGAAGCGCAACGTCACGCTCGAGGAGGTCGGCAACGCCGCCGCCTTCCTGTGCTCGGACCTGGCGACCGGCATCACCGGCGAGGTGCTCTACGTCGACGCGGGCTACAGCCACGTCGGCATGTCCTTCCCCGAGTAGCCCCGCCCGCGTGCACCTCAGCGCTCACGGTCGCGTGGCCGGGACCCGGCTCGCGCGCTCAGGTCGATCTTTATTCGCTTGCTCGCCGGTCCCGTCCACGCCGT
>JBFGAO010000183.1:0-3546 GCA_041568095.1 Steroidobacteraceae bacterium
GCCGCGTTCGTCGCCGGCGTAGCCGCAGGGACAGGGATTCATCGCGGCGACCAGCTGGCAGCGCGCCGGGAAGCGCCCGCGCCAGGCCGCGCGGGCGATGCGCACCTCGCCGGTTTCCAGCGGCTCGCGCAGGGCCTCGAGCACGTCGCGCCGGAATTCCGGCAGCTCGGCGAGGAACAGCACGCCGTTGTGCGCCAGCGAGACCTCGCCCGGTGCCAGCCGGCTGCCGCCACCGATGACCGCCGCCGCCGAGGCGCCATGGTGCGGGGCGCGGAACGGCGGCAGGCGCCAGTCGCCGGGTGCCGGCGGTTCCCGCCCCAGCGAGTGCAGCACCGCCGTCTCCAGCGCCTCGGCGTCGGACAGCGGCGGCAGCAACCCCGGCAGCCGGCGCGCGAGCATGCTCTTGCCCGCACCCGGCGGCCCGATCATCAGCAGGCTGTGCCCGCCCGCGGCGGCGACCGCGAGCGCGCGCTTGGCCGCCGCCTGCCCGCGCACGTCGCCAAGCCCGGGCAACGCTCGTGCCGGCTCCGGCAGCGGCCCGCCGGCCGAGAAGGCGAGCGAGGTGCCTCCGCGCAGCGCCTCGCAGACGGACATCAGTGTCGGCGCACCGGCGACCGGCACGCCGCGCGCGACGCGCGCCTCGGCCGCATTCGGGTCAGGCACCACGATCCGGTGGGCGGCGCGCCCGGCCTGCACCGCGGCGGCGACCAGCCCGCGCACCGGCCTCAGCTCGCCGGACAGCGACAGCTCGCCGTAGAACTCGGTCGCCGCGAGCGCGCCTGCCGGCAACTGCCCCGATGCCGCGAGGATGCCGAGCGCTATCGCGAGGTCGTAGCGGCCGCCCTCCTTGGGCAGGTCGGCCGGCGCGAGGTTGACGGTGATGCGGCCCGGCGGGAAATCGAAGCCGCACTGGGCAAGCGCGGCGCGGACGCGGTCGCGGCTCTCGCGCACGGCGACCTCCGCGAGGCCGACGACCGTCAGCTGAGGCAGCCCGGGACCGCAATGGACCTCGACGCGCACCAGCGGCGTGTCGAGTCCGAACTGCGCCCGCGTCAGCGCGGTCGCGAGGCTCACGCGGCGCGGCCCGCGGCCGCGTCGCCGCTCAGTCCCCGGGCTTGCCTGTCTCCAGCGCGGCGATGCGTGCCTCGAGCTCCTCGAGCCGCTCGCGGCTGCGCCGCAGCACGCCAGCCTGCACGTCGAACTCCTGCCGCGTCACGAGGTCGAGCCTCGACAGGCCCGACTGCAGCACGGCCCGGAAGTTCTGCTCGAGGTCCCTGCGCAGCGCGGCGAGCCCCGGCGGCAGCGAGTCGGCGAGGCGGCGGGCGAGGTCGTCGAGGTTCTGCGGGTCGAAATTCATCGGGGTCCTCCGGCAGGCTGGCAGCTTCGGCGGCGGGCCGGCCGGCGTCAAGCGACGGCGGATGGCGCCGCAGCAGCTGCGACAGCGCAGCGAAGGAACGAACCACTGCGGCGCTGCGATGTCCCACTGGCCATGCCCCCCGGGCCGCGGCGCGACACCCGCGGCACGAGGGAGAACGCTACCCGGGCCGGCACGCCGGCGGCCGCCGCATACACGGCCGATGCCGGGAATAATGGCGCCGGCGGACCGGAAAGCCGGTTTCCTGCCGGCAGCGCCGGTCCGCTACACTCGGCGCCAGGAGAACGCCCGTGAAGATGGTCACTGCCATCATCAAGCCCTACAAGCTGGACGAGGTCCGTGCGGCCCTCGCCGAGATCGGCGTCCAGGGCATCACTGTGACGGAGGTCAAGGGTTTCGGGCGGCAGAAAGGCCACACTGAGCTCTACCGCGGGGCCGAGTACGTCGTCGATTTCCTGCCCAAGGTGCGGATCGAGGTCGCGGTCGAGGACGACCGCGTGGACGCGGTGGCCGAGGCCGTCGCCGGCTCGGCGCGTACCGGCAAGATCGGCGACGGCAAGATCTTCGTGACGTCTCTCGGCAGCGTCGTAAGGATACGGACCGGAGAGCAGGACGCCGAGGCACTTTGACGCGGGTACCGCGGCCTGGAGGACGAGATGATTCAGAAACTGCTGGTGGTATTGCTGTTCGCCGGGCTGTCCACGGCCGCGGCGGCGGAGACCGTCTACAAGTGGATGGACGCGCGCGGGCAGGTCCATTACACCGACCTGCCGCCGCGCGCCGCAGACGCCAGGATCCTCGGCGTCTACCAGGGCCGCGAGTCGCTGTCGGAAGGGGACGACGCCGGCGGTGAGGGTGGCGCGACCCCGCCCGCTGCCACGACGCCGCCGCCGACGATGGACCCGCCCCCGTCGCCCGAGACCGTCGCCGCGGTGCAGGCCGATGTCGCGGCCGTGCAGAGCGAGCAGTGCAAGGCGGCGCAGGAACGCTACAAGCTGTACATCGAGTCGCGCAGGCTGTTCCGCCAGACGCCGGACGGCCAGCGCGAGTACCTGAGCGACCGCGAGCTGGCGGAAGCGCGCATCCGCGCCAAGCAGGAAGCCGACGAAGCCTGCAGGTAAGCCGCGGCGCCGGCACCCGGATCGGGCACAATGGGCCCGGCGCCGTCCCGGCGCCGGGCCTTTGCCATGAAAGTCGGATTCATCGGACTCGGGGCGATGGGCCAGCACATGGCCCGCAACCTGCACCGCGCAGGCCTGCTCGCCGGCGCCTGGAACCGCACGGCCGCCCGCGCGGAGGCGCTGGCCGCCGAGACCGGCTGCCGCGCCTTCGACAGTCCCGCCAGCCTCGCCGCCGGCTGCGACTTCATCGTCAGTTGCGTCTCGGCCGACGAGGACCTGCTGCAGGTCGTCGACGCGCTGCTGCCCTCGCTGCAGCCCGGCACGATCGTCATCGACTGCTCAACGGTGTCGGCCGACACGGCCCGCGAGGCGGCGCGGCGTTTCGCGGCGGCCGGCGGGTCCTTCCTGGACTGCCCGGTCAGCGGCGGCGTCGAGGGCGCCAGGAACGCGACGCTCGCGATCATGTGCGGCGGCGACGAGGAGGCCTTCGCGCGCGCGCAGCCCGTGCTCGCGGCGCTCGGCAGGACCGTCGCGCGGATGGGCCCGTCGGGCGCCGGGCAGGCGACCAAGGCGACCAACCAGATCCTCTGCGCCGGCGCGATCCAGGCCGCCGCCGAGGCGATGGCCTTCGCGCAGCAGCAGGGCCTGCCGCTCGAGCGCGTGATCGAGGTGCTGGGCCAGGGCGCCGGGTCCAGCTGGTACTTCGTGCATCGCGCACCATTCATGGCGCGCGGCGAGTACCCGGCCGGATTCCGCGTCCGTCTGCATGCGAAGGACTTGCGGATCTGCCGCGACATGGCGGCGCAGCACGGCCTGCCACTGCCGATCGTCGACGCGACGCTGGACGACTACGAGCGCCTCGTCGCCGACGGCCACGGCGACGAGGACATCTCGACGATCTTCCGGCTGCGGGCGCCACGGTGAGCCGATGACGGCAGCGGCCGCAGATCAAAAGCCCACCCGCTTCTACGTGCCGGACTTCTGCGCGGCCCGGCCGGTGCTCGCGATCGTGCTGACCGCCGGGCTGGTCGCGATCGTGCTGACCCTCGC
>JBFGAO010000184.1:0-3537 GCA_041568095.1 Steroidobacteraceae bacterium
CCTGGTCTTCCGGCTGCTGTTCGGGCCCGTCGAGGGACGGCCTACGGCGGTCAGCAAGCTCAACACGTTGTTGCAGATCCTGTACGTGCTCGCTGTCGTCGGGGTCGCAGCGCTGCCGGCACTGCCGGACTGGCCGGTGCTGGCGCTGGGCGCCGCCGTGTTCGTGACGACGGTTGCCAGCGGCGCCGACTACATCGCGACCTACGTGCGCAAGGCCGTGGCGGTCAGCCAGGCGCGCCGCGCCGGGGCCTGAGCCGGTGCAACAGCTGCCGCTGGGCGTCCAGCTCCGGGTGTCGCTGCGCTTCGAGACCTTCCAGCCGGGCGAGAATGCCGCCGCGCTCGCCGAGTTGCGCCAGGCGCTCGCGACGACGGGCCACGCGCCGCTATGGCTGTACGGGCCGCGCGGCGTCGGGCGCACCCACCTGCTGCAGGCTGCCTGCGCGGAGGCGGGCGAGCACGGCCTGACAACTGCCTACCTGCCGCTGGCCGGCACGCCGGGCCTGGAGCCAGACTGGCTGTCAGGCCTCGAGCAGCTTGACGTCGCGCTGGTCGACGACGTGGGCGAAGTCGCCGGGCAGCCCGGCTGGGAGCGGGCGCTGTTCGGCCTCTACAACGGCCTCGCGGAGCGCGGCGCGCGGCTGGTCTGCGCGGCCGACGCGCCGCCGGCCGCGCTGCCGTTCGCGCTTGCCGACCTGAAGTCGCGCTTCGCGGCGTCGTCGGTGCACCGGTTGCTGCCGCTGCGCGAGCCGCAGCTGGCCGCAGCGCTGGAGCGGCGCGCGGCCCACCGCGGCCTGGAACTGCCGCCCGAGACGCTGCAATACCTGACGCGCCGCGCGCCGCGGGACTTCGCGACGCTTTGCCGGCTGCTCGACGAGCTGGACCTGCAGGCACTCGCGGCGCAGCGCCGGCTGACTGTGCCCTTCGTACGCGAGGTGCTGGAGCGCGGCGGCTGAGCCTCAGCCCGCGCGGGAGGCGCTGCGCAGCATTGCCAGCAGCGCCGCCAGCGCCACCAGCACCAGCGCGAGCACCAGCACCGCCCAGCTGCGCGCGGCCGGGCTCGCCACCACTTCCGTCAGCGCCAGCAGCAGCGCCGGCAGCAGGCACAGCATTGCCCAGCGCGGTGCCCGCAGGCTGCCGCGCCACAGGCCGGGCAGCGGCGGCAGCAGGAACAGCAGCGCGAGCACCGCGCCGGCCGAATTCAGCGAGGCGTACCAGCCCGCGAGTGCGGCGAGCAGCGCGACCCAGGCGAGCCGCGCGGCGCCGCGCGCGCCGCTCACAGCGGCTTGCCGAGGCGGCGCGCCAGTTCGGCGACGCGCCGGCCCAGGGCCTTGGCCAGGCGCTTCTCGTGCTCGTCGAGGACACGCCGCTCGCCGTCACGTACCAGCCGGCTGGCGCCATAGGGCGTCCCGCCGCGCTCGGTGCCGGTCAGCGACTCCTCGGTGAACGGCAACCCGACGATCAGCATCCCGTGGTGGATCAGCGGCAGCAGCATCGTCAGCAGCGTCGTCTCCTGGCCGCCGTGCATCGTGCTGCCGGACGTGAACGCGCCGGCGGGCTTGCCGGCGAGCACGCCGGTCAGCCACAGGCTCGAGGTCCCGTCGAAGAAGGCTTTCAGCGGCGCCGCCATGTTGCCGAAGCGCACCGGGCTGCCGAGGATGAGTCCGGCGCATTCACGCAGGTCGTCGTGGCTGGCGAACGCGGCGCCGTCCTCGGCCACCGCGGCGGGCGCGGTGCCGATCGGCGGCACGGTCCGGAGCCGCGCACGGACGCCTTCGACGGCTTCGACGCCGCGCGCGACCTGGCGCGCCAGCTCGGCAGTGCTGCCGTGGCGCGAGTAGTACAGCACGAGTATCTCGCTCATCCGGGGCCGTCTCCTGCGCCATGGCCCTGCCGGCCGCCGCGCTGCCTGGATGCCAAGCATACGCGGCCCGAACCCGCTGCCGCGCGCCTTGACCCGCCAGGAATGCGGCTGCTAGCGTCCGGGCGGCCGGCGCCGGCCCGCGCCGCGCCGCGCCGCCAGGAAATCCCGCAATGGGCAGTGACCGCATCGCCGCCGCCCGCCGCGCCCGCGTGACCGGTCGCGTCCAGGGTGTGTTCTTCCGCGCCAGCACCGCGGAGCGCGCCCGTGCGCTCGCGCTGCGCGGCCACGCGCGCAACCTGCCGGACGGCAGCGTCGACGTGCTGGCCGGCGGCAGCGAGGAGGCGCTCGCCGAACTGCTGCGCTGGCTGCAGCACGGCCCGCCGATGGCGCGCGTCGACCGCGTCGACGTCGAGGTGCTGGACCCGGCGCAGCTGGCGCTGCCGGAGGGCTTCGAGACCCGCTAGCGCTGCCAGCGGCTGGCGAGCCGGTTCAGCACGAGGTCGGGATAGGCACGCCGGCCGAGGCTGCCGTTGTAGCGGCCCAGCGCGCGCTGGTAGTCACCGCGCTCGCGCTCCAGGTAGTAGGCCAGGATGCTGGTCCCCATCCGGATGTTCATCTCCACGTCGATCAGGTCGCGCAGCTCGAGCCCCAGTTCGCGCGGCCAGAACGGCATCACCTGCATCAGCCCGACCGCGCCGGCCGAGGACACCGCGAACGGGTCGAACGCGCTCTCGACGTCGATGACCGCCAGCACCAGTTGCGGGCGGTCGCGCAGCATCGTGTGCTTGCCGGCCTCGCAGTGCACGGCGCGCAGGATCCGCCGTGCGGCCGCGGACGGGTCGTTGCCGAGCCGGAGGTCGGCCGGCTGCTGGCGCAGCCGGCGCTCGACGCGCGGCTGCATCACCGCGTACCAGACGACGTCGTCGTACTTGTCCTCGAAACAGGGGCGGGCGCTGATCGCGGCGGCGATCACCTGCCGCAGGCCGGGGTCGCGCTGCCCGTCGGCCATCGCGGCCGGCGGCAGCAACAACAGCGGCAGCAGCAGCCAGTGCCAGCGCATCGGGGATCAGCCCTGCGTGGCGGTGGCAGCGATCCGGTCGCGGACCCAGGCAGCGGCCCCGTCCAGCGGCATTTCCTCGTTGGCCTCGGCGCGGCGGTGGCGGTACTCGAGCCGGCCCGCCTCGAGGCCGCGCTCGGACACGACGACGCGGTGCGGGATGCCGAGCAGCTCGGAATCGGCGAACTTGACGCCGGGCCGCGCGTCGCGGTCGTCGAGCAGCACCTCGATGCCGGCCTCGCCGAGCTCGCGGTACAGGTCCTCGGCGACGCGGCGCACCGCCTCGGCGCGCGCCCAGTTCAGCCCGACGACGACGACCTGGAAGGGCGCCAGCGGCTCCGGCCACACGATGCCGCGCGCGTCGTGGTTCTGCTCGATCGCGGCGGCGACGATGCGCGTGACGCCGATCCCGTAGCAGCCCATCTGCATCACGAGCTCGCGGCCCTGCTCGTCGAGGACCGTCGCGCCCAGCGCCTCGCTGTACTTGCTGCCGAGCTGGAAGATGTGGCCGACCTCGATGCCGCGCGCGATCGCGAGCCGCCCGCGGCCGCCGGGGCTCGGGTCGCCGGCAACCGCATTGCGCAGGTCGGCTGCCTGCGGCTCCGGCAGGTCGCGGCCC
>JBFGAO010000185.1:0-3537 GCA_041568095.1 Steroidobacteraceae bacterium
CTCCGGGTCGCCGGCGACCAGGTCCGCCTCCTCGCGCAGCTGCGCGACGCGTTCCAGCACCTCGCTGCGCTGGCTCTGGCTGGCGAGCGGGCCCATCCGGACGCCTTCCGTGCGCGGGTCGCCGACGACGACCTTGGCGAGCGCCGCCTGCAGCGCACCGACGACCTCGCCGGACAGCGCGGCGGGCACCAGCGCCTTGCGGATTGCCGTGCACTTCTGCCCGGCCTTCGCGGTCATCTCGCGTGCGACCTCGCGGATGAACAGGTCGAATTCCTCGCTGCCCGGCTGCGCGTCCGGCCCGAGCACGGACGAGTTCAGCGAGTCGGTCTCGGCGATGAAGCGCACGGCATTCCTGACCACCGCCGGGTGGGTGCGCAACTTCGCGGCCGTCGCGGCCGAGCCGGTGAAGGACACGACGTCCTGGCAACCGAGGTGGTCGAACAGGTCGCCGACGCTGCCGCAGACCAGCTGCAGCGCGCCCTCGGGCAGCAGGCCGGTCTCGAGGATGCGCCGCACGACGCGCTCGGTCAGGTAGCAGGTCGCGGTCGCCGGCTTCACGATCGCCGGCACGCCGGCCAGCAGCGTCGGCGCGAGCTTCTCGAGCATGCCCCAGACCGGGAAGTTGAAGGCGTTGATGTGCACGGCCGCACCCTCGAGCGGCACGCAGATGTGCTGGCCGACGAAGCTGCCGCCGCGCGACAGCGCCTCGACGCCGCCGTCGAGGTACGCGCGGCCGTTCGGCAGCTCGCGCATGCCCTTGCTCGCGAACACCAGCATCGTGCCGATGCCGCCGTCGATGTCGATCCAGGAGTCGGATTTCGTCGCGCCGGTCCGGTAGGACAGTTCATAGAACTCGTCCTTCCAGTCGAACAGCCGCTTGCCGAGTGCCTTGATCATCGCGGCGCGCTCGCGGAAGGTCATCGCGCGCAACGCCGGGCCGCCGGTCGAGCGCGCGTAATCGAGCGCGGCCCGGAAGTCGAGCCCGCCGCTGGCCGCCTCGGCGACGACCTCGCCGGTGCTCGCGTCGCGCAGCTGCACCGCGCGCCCCTCGCCCGACTGCCAGCGTCCCGTCACGTAGCTCTGAAGTCGCATCATCCCGCTCCTGACTTGCGGCCCGTGTCGCGGCCGGCCTGCCACGCGGCGAAGGTGCCGCCTGCATCGGCGAGTTCCACCAGCAGCGGCGCCGGCGTCCACCAGCGCCCGCCGTGCTCGCGGCCGTAGCGACGGACCTGCTGCAGCACCTCGCCGAGCCCGGTGCTGTCCGCATGGAACATCGGCCCGCCGCGGTAGCGCGGGAAGCCGTAGCCGTTGCACCAGATCACGTCGATGTCGGCCGGGCTGTCCGCGATGCCCTCGCCCAGTATTCTCGCCCCTTCGTTGACCAGCGCCCAGAGGCAGCGGCCGACGATCTCGTCGTCGCCGATCTGGCGCTGCGCGACGCCGAGGCGCGCGGCCTCGGCGCGGATCAGCTCCAGCACCTCGGGATCCGGCTCGCGCCGCCCGCCCGGCCCGTCGTAGCGGTAGAAGCCGCGCCCGGACTTCTGCCCGTAGCGGCCCATCGACGCGAGCAGGTCCGAGACCCGGTAGAAGCGCGGGTCATCCGGCTTGTCGGCCCACTCGCGCCGGACCTGCCAGCCGATGTCGAGGCCCGCCAGGTCGCCGACGGCGTTGGGGCCCATCGCCATGCCCCAGGCCTCCAGTGCCGCGTCGATGCGTTCGGGTGCCGCGCCCTCCAGCAGCATCAGCTCCTTCTCGCGGCCGTAGGCGTACAGCATCCGGTTGCCGACGAAGCCGAAGCAGTTGCCGACCGTGACCCCGATCTTGCCGATGCGCCTGGTGACCGCATGCGCTGTCGCGAGTGCCGCGGTGCTGCTGTCGCGACCGCGCACCACTTCAACGAGCCGCATGACATGGGCAGGGCTGAAGAAATGCATGCCGACGACGTCGGCGGGACGGCCGCTGGCCGCGGCGATCGCGTCGACGTCCAGCGTCGAGGTATTGGTCGCGAGCACCGTGGCCGGCGCGCAGATGCGCCCGAGCCCGGCGAACACGCGCTGCTTTACGTCCATGTTCTCGAACACGGCCTCGATCACGAGCCCGGCACCGGCCAGCGCATCCAGGCCCGCCGCCCCGGTGACGCGCGCGATCGCGCGCGCGGCCTCGTCGGCGCTGATCCGCCCCTTCTTCGCGGAGCCCTCCAGCGTCTTCCTGACGCGGTCGAGGCCCGCCTGCAGCGAGTCCGGCTTTGCGTCGACCAGCAGGACCTCGATGCCGGCGCTCGCGAGGCTGATCGCGATGCCGCTGCCCATCGTGCCGGCACCGACGACGCCGGCGCGGCTGACCTCGCGCGCTGCGGACCGGTCGCCGCCGCCGCGCTCGGCAAAGAACAGGTGGCGCAGCGCACGCGACTCCGGCGAGGTACGGCAGGCCTCGAACAGCCGCCGCGCATGCGCGAGTGCCGCGTCGAAGGGCAGCGATGCACAGGCCGCCAGTGCCTCGACGATGCGGCCGGCGGCCGGCACCCGCTGCGCCGCCGCGGGCAGCGCGCGCATCGCTTCCTCGAACTGCGCCGGGCGCGCCGGCGGCGCCGGCAATTCCCGCAGCGGCCTCGGCCGCGCGCCGGCGGCGACGAGCTCGCGGGCCCAGGCGACCGCGGCCTGCGGCAACTCGCCGTCGATGGCGCGATCGACGATGCCCAGCTCCATCGCCTGCTGCCGGCCTATCGGCTTGCCGCCGGTCATCAGGTCGAGTGCTGTCTCGTAGCCGGCGACGCGCGGCAGCCGCACGGTCCCGCCGGAGCCGGGCAGCAGCCCGAGCCGGATCTCCGGGAAGCCGAGGCTCAGGTCGGCCGTCGCGCAGCGGTAGTGGCTGGCGAGCGCCGTCTCGGCGCCGCCGCCCAGTGTCGCGCCATGCAGCGCCGCGATGACCGGCTTGGTGCAGGCCTCGAGCCGCAGCAGCACGTCGTTCAGCAGCGGCGCGCGCGGCTCGGCGTCGAACTCGCGGACGTCGGCGCCGGCGATGAAGCCGCGCCCGCGTCCGTGCAGCACGATGGCCTGCACCGACGGGTCGTCGTCCAGCTCCTCGATCGCGGCCAGCAGCGCGGCACGCACCGGCTGGGCCAGCGCGTTGACCGGCGGGTTGTCGAGCACGATCAGCGCGACCTGGCCGTCGCGCTCGACGCTGACCGGCGCCGTCATCGCGGCCGCTCGATCACCAGCGCGATGCCCTGGCCGACGCCGATGCACATCGTGCACAGCGCGTAGCGGCCGCCGCTGCGCTCCAGCTGCCGCATCGCGGTCGTGACCAGCCGCGCGCCGCTCATGCCGAGCGGGTGGCCCAGCGCGATCGCCCCGCCGTTCGGGTTCACGTGGGCCGCATCGTCCGGCAGCCCGAGGCGCCGCAGCACCGCCAGCGCCTGCGACGCGAAGGCCTCGTTCAGCTCGACGACGTCCATGTCCGCGATGCCGAGCTTGAGCCGCGCCAGCAGCTTCTCCGACGCCGGCGCCGGGCCCATGCCCATGATCCGCGGCTCGACGC
>JBFGAO010000186.1:0-3536 GCA_041568095.1 Steroidobacteraceae bacterium
CTGCACGGCCGGGACTTCTTCTGGTCGGCGCGCCACCCGGAGGCGCGTTACGAGGCGCGCGGCTTCCGCCGCGCCGGAGAGGACTGGATCGCCGACGGCGAGCTGACGCTGCGCGGCGTCACCCGCCCGGTCGCCGTGCGCTTCACGCTGCAGCCGGCAGGGAACGGCGCGCGGATGCGCGGCACGGCCAGCGTCAGCCGGCTGGCCTTCGGCGTCGGCCAGGGCGACTGGGCGTCGACGCAGTGGCTCGGCGACCTCGTCGAGATTTCCTTCGACCTCAGGCTTGCGGCGGCAGCGCCCTGAACCAGCCGGTGATGCTGTACCTGCCTGCCGGCGCGAAGCTCGCCACCTGCGTGACGCAATGGGCGGCCGGGACCTTCAGCACGTTGAGGCCGTTGAACACCGGCCGGTAAGCCTCGGCCACGTGTCCGTCGGCGTCCGGGAACGCCAGCAGTCCGCCCCACTCGACGCGCCAGTCCGGCGTGAAGTTGAAGACGTAGGCCGCGCGCCGATGCATGCCCTCGGCCTCGTCGTCGTGCTGCGTCAGGAAATCGCCCGCCCGGTACAGCGTGGCCTGCGCGTCGACGAAGGCAATGCTGTCGTCGTCGCAGATCGTCCGTGCGAACTGCAGGAAGGGCGGCGAGTTCAGGAACTCCAGGAAGCGCATCAGGCAGTGCTCGCGATGCTGGCCTGCGGTGTAGTTCTCGAACATCCGGAAGTTGGCGTAGCGGTAGGAGAAGCCGTGCACGGCCCCCTCCTCGGTCGCCTGCAGCCACTCGGCGCGCAACTCCGGGGACATCGCCTCCGGCGAGGGCAGCGCCATGTCGCGGTCCTCGCCGCGGCAGCGGAATGCCAGCTGCCAGGGTGTCCTCTTCACGAGGCAGTCGTGAACCGCCGCCGCGGCGGCGGGGTCGAGGAGGTCGGGGATGTGCACGCGGCCGCGGCTGCGCATGATCTTCGCGACCAGCGCGGGATCGTGCCAGCCGTTCAGCTTCAGCAGCGGCCGGGCTGCCGCGCTCAAGACTGTTGCACCGTCCCTGCGCGGCCGCCGAGGCGTGACACCACCCAGATCGCGAGCCAGGACAGCGCGAAGCCCGGCACCAGCTCGTACAGCGCGAAGATCTCGCCGTCGAGCCGCGGCCAGACGATCACGGTCAGGCCGCCGACGACGATGCCGGCCAGCGCGCCGGCGCGGGTCATCCGCTCCCAGTACAGCGACAGGATGATCGCCGGGCCGAACGCGGCGCCGAAGCCGGCCCAGGCCCAGCCGACCAGCGACAGCACGCGGCTCTCGGGGTCGAGGCCCAGCAGGAAGGCGACGACCGCGATGCCGAGCACCGCGGCGCGGCCGACCCACAGCAGCTCGGCACGGCCGGCCGCGGGCCGGAACAGCCCGCGGTAGAAATCCTCGGCGAAGGCCGACGAGGACACCAGCAGCTGCGCGGCCGCCGTGCTCATCACCGCCGCCAGTATTCCCGACAGGCAGATGCCGGCGATGACCGGGTGGAACAGCTGCGTGGACATGAAGATGAACACCTTCTCGGCGTCGGCGCCCGCCAGCGGCCGGTCGAGCACCAGCACGCCGCTCATGCCGACGACGACCGCAGCGGCCAGCACGACGACGACCCAGCCCATCGCGACGCGGCGCGCCGTCGTCATCTCCTCGACGCGCCGGATCGCCATGAACCGGGCCAGGATGTGCGGCTGGCCGGCGTAGCCGAGGCCCCAGCCCAGCAGCGAGGCAATGCCGATCCAGCCCAGTGCCTCGCCGCCGTCGCCGGTGAAGGGGTCCAGCAGCGCCGGGTTCTCCGCCGCGAGCGCGTCGATCGCCGGCAGCGGCCCGCCGGCCAGCCAGACGCCCATCGTGCCGACCAGCAGCAGCGCGAAGAACATCAGCGTGCCCTGCAGCACGTCCGACCAGCTGACCGCGAGGAAGCCGCCGAAGAACGTGTAGGCGAGCATCACGATCGAGCCCCAGAACATCGCCTCGACGTAGGGCAGCCCGAACAGCGACTCGAACAGCTTGCCGGACGCGACGAAGCCGGCGCTCGTGTAGAAGGCGAAGAACACGAGGATGAACGCCGCCGAGATCGTCCTGAGCAGCCGCGAGCGGTCGCCGAAGCGGCGCTCGAAGTAGTCGGGCAGCGTCAGCGAATCGGACAGCCGCTCGGTGCGCTCGCGCAGGCGGGCCGCGATGAAGCGCCAGTTCAGCCAGGTGCCTGCGACCAGCCCGGCGACCAGCCAGACCGCGTCCACGCCGGCCAGGTAGGCCAGCCCCGGCAGCCCCATCAGCAGCCAGCCGCTCATGTCCGAGGCCTGCGCCGACAGCGCCGTGACCCAGCTGCCGAGCTTGCGGCCGCCGAGGATGAAGTCGCCGAGCGTCGATGTCCGCCGCCAGGCCAGGAAGCCGAGCAGCAGGCAGATCGCCATGTAGACGAACAGACTCGCGGTGATCGCGGCGTTGTTCTCGATCATCGGGGACCCCGGGTGAAGACCGGCGCGACTATACGGGGCGGCCGGCGCGGGCGGTAGTGCGCTAGAGTCGCTGCGATGGACCAGCGGCCCGAACCGCGGGGATTCAGCGACGCCGCGGCTTGCGTCGAGGACACGCTCGGGCGCGTCGGGCACAGGATCGTGCTGTGCACGCCGATCGCGCTCGGCAAGCCGGTCGCGCTGGTCAATGCGTTTTACGAGCGAGCGGCCGCGGACCCGTCGGTCGAGCTGACGATCCTGACCGGCCTGACGCTGCGCCGCCCCGGCGGGGGCAGCGAGCTCGAGCGGCGCCTCGTCGAGCCGCTGGCCGCGCGCGTGTTCGGCGGCGGGCCGGATCCCGCCTGGCTCGCAGCGCTGCGGGCCGGCGCGCTGCCGCCCAATGTCCGGGTCCGCGAGTTCTTCCTCGAGCCCGGTGCCTGGCTCGACGTGCCGCTCGTGCAGCAGTCCTACGCGAGCATCAACTACACGCACGTCGCGCGGTCGGTGCTCGCCGCCGGTGCCAACGTGCTCGCGCAGGAGGTCGCGCGCCGCGACGGCCCCGGCGGCGGCCTCGTCAGCCTCGGCGCCAACCCGGACGTCACGGCCGACCTGCTGCCGGCGCTCGATGCGCGCCGCCGCGCCGGGCAGCCGGTCGCGGTGCTGGGCCAGGTCAACGAGCGGATGCCTTTCATGTTTGGCGACGCCATCGTCCCGGCCGGCGCCTTCGACGCGCTGGTCGCCGGGCCGGGACTCGACCACGAGCTGTTCAGCCCGCCGAACCTGCCGATCTCGACGGCCGACCACGCGATCGCGCTGCACGCGAGCCAGCTGGTCCGGGACGGCGGCACGCTGCAGATCGGCATCGGCGAGCTCGGCGACGCGCTCGTCTACGCGCTGCTGCTGCGCCACCGCCGCAACCGCGCCTGGCGGCGCGCACTGCGCGATGCCGGCGCCGGCCGGCAGGCCGGGCTCGCCGCTGCGATCGGCGGCGACGGTTCCTTCGACCGCGGGCTGTATGCGAACACCGAGATGTTCGTCGACGGCTTCCTGGACCTGTACCGCGC
>JBFGAO010000187.1:0-3498 GCA_041568095.1 Steroidobacteraceae bacterium
CAAGGCGCTGGCCGCCTGGCGCGAGCGGCGCGCGGTCGAGCGCGACCTGCCGCGCGGCTGGGTCCTGCCCGACACGGCGCTGCGCGAGATCGCGCGGCGCCGCCCGGCGGATGCTGCTGCGCTGACCGGCCTCGGCCTGCTGCCCGAGCGCGCACAGCACCGGCTCGCGCCGGAGATCCTCGAGGCTCTGCAGCGCGCCGGCACGGCCGGCGACGACGACCCGGACGATGGCGACGGCGGGCGACCGTCGCCCGAGGAACTGCAGCGGCAGAAGCGGCTGCAGCAGCGACTGGGCGAGATCGCGTCGGGGCTCGGCATCCAGCCCGAGGTGCTGGCGACGCGGCGTGAGCTCGCGGCACTGGCGCGCGGTGCGCGCGAATTGCCGCTGCTGCGCGGCTGGCGGCGCGAAGTCGTCGGGGAGCCGCTGCTCGCGGCGCTGTAGGGACTCAGCCGCCCGGCAAGGCGTCCGCGAGCACCTCTTCCAGGCGCGCAAATACCTCGTCGAGGCTGCCGTCGGCGTCGACGCGACGCAGCATGCCGCGCTGCGCGTAGTGCTCGACCAGCGGCTGCGTGCGCTCGCGGTAGACGGTGAGGCGCTCGCGGATCGTGGCCTCGTTGTCGTCGGGACGCTGGAACAGCTCGTGCGGGATCCCGTTGCTGCAGAAATCCTCGGGATCGGGCGGGTTGGTGTCGACGTTGAACACGCGGCCGCAGGCGCGGCAGGTGCGCCGGCCCGACAGGCGCTGCACCAGCACCGCCGCGTCGACCTCCATCAGCACCACGGCGTCCAGCGGCTGGCCCAGTTCGGCGAGCAGCGAGTCAAGGCCCGCGGCCTGGGTCAGCGTGCGCGGAAAGCCGTCCAGCACGAAGCCGGCGGCCGTGTCCGGCCGCGCCAGCCGCTCGCGGATGATGCCCAGCATCACGTCGTCGGCGACCAGCCGCCCGGCGTCCATGACGGTCTTCGCGGCCTGGCCCAGCGCGCTGCCCGCCGCGACCGCCTCGCGCAGCAGGTCGCCGGTGGACACCTGCGGGGCGCCATAGCGCGCCTCGAGCCGCTGCGCCTGGGTCCCCTTGCCGGAACCCGGCGCGCCCAGCAGAACCAGCCTCATCCGGTCGATCTCCAGGGCGGTGGCCCCGCCAAAGGGCGCCCATCCTGCCCGCGCCCCCGGGGCGCGTCAAACCGGGGCGGGCTTGGCCCCGGCCGGTCCCGATCGGCTATCCTTCGGCCGCCGCGGGGCCCCGCCCTGCTCCAGGACCGGACCGTCCAGATGGCGAAAAAACCGCGCCGCGAGCCCGCTGCCCGCAATGCCCTGTATGCCCAGTCCGGCGGCGTGACCGCCGTGATCAATGCGACCGCGCTCGGCGTGATCGAGGCCTGCCGCCGCCACCGCCGGCAGATCGGCAGGCTCTACGCGGGCCGCGACGGCATTGTCGGCGCGCTGACCGAGGACCTGATCGACCTGTCCCGCGAGGACCCGCAGGCGCTGAAGGCGCTGCGCCACACGCCGTCCGGGGCCTTCGGCTCGGCGCGCTACAAGTTCAAGGACCTCGAGCGCGACCTGCCGAAATACCAGCGCCTGATCGACGTATGCCGCGCCCACGACATCGGCTACTTCTTCTACAACGGCGGCAACGACTCGATGGACACGGCCTGGAAGCTGTCGCAGCTGGGCGAGCAGCTGGGCTGGCCGCTGACCTGCATCGGGATCCCGAAGACCGTCGACAACGACCTGCCGGTCACCGACTGCTGCCCCGGCTTCGGCTCGGTCGCCAAGTACGTCGCGGTCTCGACGCTGGAGGCCTCGCTGGACGTCGCGTCGATGGCGCGGACCTCGACCAAGGTCTTCATCCTCGAGGTCATGGGCCGCCACGCCGGCTGGATCGCGGCCGCCGGCGGGCTGGCCGCCCGCCGGGCCGGCGACCCGCCGCACCTGATCCTGTTCCCCGAGATCCCGTTCGAGCGCGAGCGCTTCCTCGCCCGGGTCCGCGAGACGGTCGAGAAGAAAGGCTACTGCGTGATCGTCGCGTCGGAGGGCGCGCGCACCGCGGACGGCAAGTTCCTCGCCGACATGGGCACCACGGACGCCTTCGGCCACACGCAGCTGGGCGGCGTCGCGCCGACGCTGGCCGCGATGGTCAAGGAGGCCCACGGCTACAAGTACCACTGGGCGCTGGCCGACTACCTGCAGCGCGCGGCCCGGCACATCGCGTCGAAGGTCGACGTCGAGCAGGCCCATGCGGTCGGCGTCGCGGCGGTCGAGCTGGCCGTCGCCGGCCGCAACGCGGTCATGCCGGTGATCCGCCGCCGCTCGTCGCGACCCTACCGCTGGGACATCGGCTCGGTCGCGATCGCCGAGGTCGCCAACCGCGAGAAGATGGTGCCGCGGCACTACATCACGGCCGACGGCTTCGGCATCACGGGGGCGGCGCGCCGTTACCTGCAGCCGCTGATCGAGGGCGAGGCCTACCCGCCTTACGAGGCCGGCATCCCGGCCTACGCGCGGCTGCGGCTGCCCCGGGTCCGCCGGCGGCTGAAGAACCGGTTCGTGCTATGATCCGCGGCCGCCGCGGGGCCGGCCGGTCACGGCCGGCCCCCGACGCCATCTAGAAGATCCCCAGGAGAGGAATTCGATGTCCATTCAAGACGCTCTGTGGCTGGCGATGCTGGCCGGCGTTGTCGCGATCGTGTACGGCGTATTCTCGGTTCGCTGGATCCTGGCGCAGCCTGCCGGCAGCGAGCGGATGCAGGAGATCGCGGCCGCGATCCAGGCCGGTGCCAAGGCCTACCTGAACCGCCAGTACCGGACCATCTCGATCGTCGGCGTCGTGCTGTTCGTGATCCTGTGGCCGCTGCTCGGCTGGCCGACGGCGATCGGCTTCGCGGTCGGCGCGATCCTGTCCGGCGCGGCCGGCTACATCGGCATGAACGTCTCGGTGCGCTCCAACGTGCGCACCGCGCATGCGGCCAGCGTGGGCCTGAATCCGGCGCTGAAGGTCGCGTTCCGCGGCGGCGCGGTGACCGGCATGCTGGTCGTCGGCCTGGGCCTGCTGGGCGTCGCGGCCTACTACTGGCTGGTCGAGCCGATGGTCGGCGACAAGGAGGCGCTGCGCGGCCTGGTGGGCCTCGCCTTCGGCGGCTCGCTGATCTCGATCTTCGCGCGGCTCGGCGGCGGCATCTTCACGAAGGCCGCCGACGTCGGCGCCGACCTGGTCGGCAAGGTCGAGGCCGGCATTCCCGAGGACGACCCGCGCAACCCGGCCGTGATCGCCGACAACGTCGGCGACAACGTCGGCGACTGCGCCGGCATGGCGGCCGACCTGTTCGAGACCTATGCCGTGACGGTCGTCGCGACCATGCTGCTGGGTTCGCTCATGATGCAGCACCTGGGCGACGCGGCCGTGGTCTACCCGCTGGTGCTGGGCGCGGTGTCCATCGTGGCGTCGATCATCGGCACCTTCTTCGTAAGCGTGAAGGAAGGCGGCCGGATCATGTCGGCG
>JBFGAO010000188.1:0-3456 GCA_041568095.1 Steroidobacteraceae bacterium
GACCAGCCCGCCGCCGACGCGGCCCAGCGCGGTCCGCCGGCCCTCGATCGTGACGGCGTCGACGTCGGTGACCCGGCCGTGGCGGACGTCCCAGGCCATCCGGGCCTCATGCCGCGCATAGGTCCGCCCGCTCGCCGGCGGCATGCAGCCTGCCGCGGCGACGGCCGCGGACAGCAGCAGGCACAGCAGCATCGGGCGTGGCGTCATCGGGACTCCTTGCAGCAATCCGACACCCGCAGCAACGGCCGGTTCCGCGGGGGCTGCAGGGTCAACGCGCGGCCTGGCCCTCCGGTTGACGCGCTAGGTCGGCCGCGATCGCGTCAGTGCTGCGGGTCGCGAGCTCGGTGACGGCCCGCGCGAAGGCGTCGTCGAGGGCGGCGACGACCTCCGACAGCCGGTTCGCGGCGGCCGGCGCCTCGGTCGCGATCGTCCAGGTCGCGAGCGGGCGCCGGTCCGACTGCCGGCCCAGCGTCGCCGCCAGGGTCACGCGCGCGACCGGTGGCGTGCCGGCGACGTAGTCCGCCTCGAGCCGGCGCACCTCGAGGTCCAGCACGTGCGTCGCGCGGAAGCGCCCGAGGTCCCCCTGCACCGAGCGCAGCCGCCGCGTGCCCTGCAGCGACTCGATCACCGCGGCCTGCACCATGCCGGGCAGCGGCCCGCCCCAGCGCGCGTCGGCGTAGTAGTCCAGGCGCAGCCCTGGCCAGCGCGTCGCAATCTGCTGGCTGTCGAGGCCGGGCGCCGCCGTCGGCCGCGGCACCAGCAGGTCG
Source organism: Steroidobacteraceae bacterium (assembly GCA_041568095.1). Lineage (GTDB taxonomy): Bacteria > Pseudomonadota > Gammaproteobacteria > Steroidobacterales > Steroidobacteraceae > SCUD01. The sequence goes on from JBFGAO010000188.1 coordinate 768, forward strand.
GCCGGCAGCGTCTCGCCCGCGGCCAGCACCGGCGCGCCGAGCCGGTAGAACACCGGCGCCGGCTGGCTGCTCTTCAGTCCGCCGCAGGCGGCCAGCACCAGCGCCGCGGCCAGGGTCAGCAGGGTTCTCATGGCGGAATCTCCACGCCGCTGCGGGCCGGCTCGTAGACGAGCCGCGACGGATCCTGCTCGAGGCTGCGGCTCAGCGACTCGAAGGCGCGCACCGCGCGCCGCGTCTCGCGGACCAGCTGCTCGAGCTCGGCGAGGCCCTGGTCGGCGAAGCGGTCGAAGTTGTCCTCGTTCGCGGCGATGAAGTCGTCGAGGCGGCGCGTCGCGCGCGACGCATTCTCGGCGACCTCGCGCAGCCGGGCGACAGTGGCCTTGATCTGCTCGCCACTGGACGCGGTCAGCTCGCGCACTCCGGCGGCCGCGCCCTCCATCTCGGCGGCCGTGCGGCGCAGGTCGGCCAGCAGCCCGCGCGCCTCGCGGACCGTCGCCGGCAACTCGGTGCTGGCGGATTCGATCCCCTCGAGCGTGCGGCCGACGCGCGCGATGTTCTGGTCCGACATCACGGCGCTCCTCCGCTGCAGCACTTCGTCGGCGCGCGCCATCACGTCCGGCAGGCTGCTGACGAACACGTCGAAGTCGGATTGCTCGGACGGGATCACCGGGTGCGCAATCGACGGCACCTTCCTTGAGCGCGGCTTGTCCGGGTCGGCGGGCCGCAAGTCGATGAACAGCAGGCCGGTCACGCCCTGCAGCGCGAGCCGCGCGACGGTGCCGGACTTGATCGGCGTGCCTTCGGAGATGTCGGCGAGCACGCGTACCCGGCCCGGGTCGCGCGGGTCCAGCCCGATCCGGTGGATGCGGCCGACGGCGACGCCGAGGTAGCGCACCGAGCCGCCCTCGGACAGCCCGAATACGCTGCCGTCGAAGTAGATCTCGTAGCGCTGGTACTCGCGCCGGTCGCCGCTCTCCGTGTACCAGACGACGAAGCCGGCCGCCATTGCCAGCACCAGCAGCACGAAGCTGCCGACCGCCACGTAGTTAGCGTCCCTGTCCATCGCCCCCTGCCTGCGCGCGCACGGCGCGGCTGCGCTCGCCCCCGAAGTAGTCCCGGATCCAAGGATGCTCGTGCCGGACGATCTCGTCGAGGGTCCCGCTGATCATCCGCCCGTCGACGATGACCCCGACACGGTTGCAGGTCCGGAAGATCGTGTCCAGGTCGTGCGTGATCATGACGACCGTCAGCTTCAGGCTCTGCTGCAGGTACAGCACCAGCCGGTCGAAGGCCGCTGCCGAGATCGGGTCCAGCCCCGAGGTCGGCTCGTCGAGGAACAGCAGCGCCGGGTCCAGCGCCAGTGCGCGCGCCAGCGCCGCGCGCTTGACCATGCCGCCGGACAGCTGGGCCGGGTACTTGCCGGCCGCGTCGGCCGGCAGGCCGACCATCCGGATCCGCAGCATCGCGAGCTCGCCGAGCACGGCCTCGCTGACCGGGTAGTACTCCGCGATCGGCAGTTCGACGTTCTGCGACACCGTCAGCGACGTGAACAGCGCGCCGTGCTGGAACGTGACGCCGTAGCGCCGCTTGACCGCCAGCAGCTCCCGCGCCGGCCGGCCGGTCACCTCCTCGCCCTCGATCCTGACCGAGCCGGAAACCGGCCGCTGCAGGCCCAGGATGGTCCGCAGCAACACCGACTTGCCGCTGCCCGAGCCACCGACGATGCCGAACACCTCGCCGGGCAGCACGTCGACGTCGAGGCCGTCGTGCACGACGTTGCGCCCGAAGCGGTTCACGATCCCGCGGACCGAGATCACCGGCTCCATCAGATGTCGAGCTCCAGGAAGATCACCGCGAACACGGCGTCGGCGAGGATCACGAGGAAGATGGACTGCACGACCGCGACGGTCGTCAGCCGGCCCAGCTCGCGCGACGAGCTGCGGACCTGCATGCCGCGCAGCGTCCCGACCGTCGCGATCAGGAACGCGAACACCGGCGCCTTGACGAGGCCGACCCAGAAGGTCGTGTCGGCGATCGCGTCCTGCATCCGGTCCGCGAACTGGTTCAGCGGGATGTCGACCAGGTACCAGGACAGCAGCGCACCGCCCGCGAGGCCCATCGCGTCGGCGACGACCGTCAGCGCCGGCAGCGCGATCATCAGCCCGAGCACGCGCGGCACGATCAGCACCTCGATCGGGTCCATGCCGATCGCGCGCAGCGCGTCGACCTCGTCGTTCAGCTGCATGACGCCGAGCTCGGCCGCGAAGGCACTGCCGGAGCGGCCGGCGACGATGATCGCCGTCAGCAGCACGCCGAGCTCGCGCAGCACCGCGACCGTGATCAGGTCGACGACGAAGATCTCGCCGCCGAACTGCACCAGTTGCTGCGCGCCGATGTAGGAAACGATCACCGCGATCAGGAACGCGATCAGCGCGACGATCGGGATCGCGGTCAGGCCGGTCTCGTAGACGTGGCGGACCACCGACGGCAGCCGCAGCTGCTTCCAGCGGAACAGCGAGCGCGCCAGCACCGTCACGACCGCGCCGACGAACTCGAGCAGGTCCAGCGCGTGCTCGCGCGCGACGACGGTCACGCGGCCCAGCTCGTGCAGCGCGCGCCCGAGCCCGGCCGGGCCGGCGGCGGCCCCGGCGTCGGTCGGCGCGGCGCCGGCGACCGCGCGGTCGACGAA
>JBFGAO010000189.1:0-3424 GCA_041568095.1 Steroidobacteraceae bacterium
CCGACCCGGACACCGACATGGGCCCGCTCGCGAACCCGCGCCGCCCCGGCTCGATGCAGGAGCTGGTCGACGACGCGCAGAAGCGCGGCGCGACCCTGCGCACCGGCGGCTCGCGGCCCGGACGCGCCGGCTATTTCTACGCGCCGACCGTGCTCGCCGACGTGCCCGCCGACGCGATGATCATGACCGAGGAGCCGTTCGGCCCGGTCAGCGCGCTGCTGCCGTTCTCGGACACCGACGAGGCGGTCGCGCGCGCGAATGGCACACCCTACGGCCTGGCCTCCTACGTGTTCACGCGCAGCGAGGAAACGGCCAGGGCGATCGCGGCCGGCCTCGACGTCGGCCTGGTCGGCATCAACTCGACCGCGATCGCGGCGCCGCCGGTGCCCTTCGGCGGCGTCAAGGACAGCGGCGTCGGCCGCGAGGGCAGCACGGAGGGGCTGCTGGACTCGATGGTCACGAAGACGCTGTCGATCCACCGGGCATGAACGCCGCGGGCCGCGACCCGACCACGCTCCAGTAAGGCGCGCTGGTCCGGAAGCCGGTCACGAAATCGTTGTCGGCGCGGTCCTCGCCGGCCACCTGCCACAGCGGCATCGCCGCGAAATTGAACAGCGGCAGGTATTCCATCAGCGCGATGTGGGCCGGATGTCCCGCGTCGCGCAGGTACAGCGACGTCGCCGGGAACAGGCGTGCGCCGAACAGCAGCGGCCGGCCCGGTCGCGCGTCGCCGGAGTCCGCATCGACGCGGTACCAGCAGTCGGGCCCGAACGCGACGCCGGCGCCGGGATCCAGCTCGACGCGCCTGGCGCCGATCCGGAACTCGACCGCGCTGCCCGGCGCGCAGGCGCACAGCACCGTCAGCCCCTGCAGCGGCTCGACCGGGAACAGGATCCGGTCGGTGCGCCAGCCGCCGCGGCCCGGCTCCCAGGGGTCCGGCAGCCAGAAGCTGTCGAACAGCACGATGTCGTCGCCGAGGGCCGAGCGCACCGGGCCGAGCGAGGCCAGGTGCCCGCACAGGTCCAGGAATCCCCAGGCGTCCTGCAGCACGGCCGCGCGCGACCAGGGATTGTGCAGTTCCCGCCAGTGCCAGGGGCGCGGCGCGATCGCAGCGGGCGGCAGCCGGCCCGATTGTCCCACGAGGAAGTCCAGCCACTCGCGCGAATCCAGCGCGAGCCCGGCCATGCCGGCGCTGTCGTAGCCGGCCGGCGCGCTCACGCTGCCTCCACGGGCAGCTGGACGAAAGGCGCGAGGCTGGCGCGCGCGGCTGCGGGCGTGAAGTGCCGCGTGATGAACACGAGCTCGGTGCGCGCGCGGCCCCGCGGCCAGGCCGGCAGCCGTTCCGGCGGGAACAGCATGTGCTGGACGCCCTGGATCACGACCGGCCGGTCCTCGCCGCGGATCCGCAGCAGCCCCTTGAGCCGCAGGATGTCGTCGCCGCGCACGGTCAGCAGCCCTTCCAGCCAGGCGACGACCTCGGCCCATTCCGCCGGCTCGTCCCAGCCCAGCGAGAAGGTCGCGTAACGGCGGTCGTGACGCGACCCGTTGCCGGCGACCGCTGCGGCTGGCGGCAGCACGTGCCGAAATCCGGCGCCGGCAAACAGGGCCATCGGGTCGGTGGCCGCGTCCTCCTGCAGCAGCAGCGGCACGCCCGGGGCCAGTTCCGCGAGCCGGCTGCGCAGCTGCGCCACGACCGCCGGGTCCGCGAGCCGGGTCTTCGACAGCAGCAGCACGTCCGCCATGACGACCTGGCGCAGGCACTCCGGGTGCGCGTCCAGCGACGCGTCGCCGGTCAGCGCATCGACGACGGTGACGACGCGATCGAGTTCCACCGGCGTGCCCGCCACCGGCCGCGCCAGCACCGCCTGGACCACCGGGCCGGGATCCGCGATGCCGGTCGTCTCCAGGATGACCCGCCGGAACGGCGGCAGCTCGCCGAGCCGGCGCCGCGCCAGCAGGCGCTCCAGCGCGGCCATGAAGTCGTCGTCGGCGGTGCAGCAGACGCAGCCCGAAGCCAGCACGACGACGTCGCTGCCGCCCTGTTCGACGAGCAGGTGGTCCAGCGCGACGTCGCCGAACTCGTTGATCACGACCGCCGAGTCGGAAAGCGCCGGGTGCCGCAGCAGGCCGCGCAGCAGGCTGGTCTTGCCGCTGCCGAGGAAGCCGGTCACGACCGTCAGCCGGACCGCGCCCGGATCCGCGCTCACGGCCGCCCGCCCCGGGGCCCCGCCTCGGCCGTTTGACCGCGATCAGCCAGATCACATATTGTGATCATGACTTGGGGAGAGCCTGCGCGGCGCAGAGGGTTCGCGATGAAACTCACCGGCTACGAAATCCACGAAGTCGCGCTTCCAAACCGCCGTCATCATAGCTGGGCCAGCAAGATGACCGCCCGGATCGGCCACCACCTGATCCTGCAGCTGTCGACCGATGAGGGGCTGCAGGGCTGGGGCGAGGCGCCGGCGGGCATCACCTGGGGTGGCGAGCACATGCGCTACTACGGCGAGAGCCCCGCGACCGTGCGCGTGCTGCTCGAGCAGCAGTTGCTGCCGGCCGTAATGGGGCAGGACCCGCGCGACCTCGCGATGATCCACGCGCTGATGGACAAGGCCGCCAAGGGCCACCCCTACGCGAAGGCGGCGGTCGACGTCGCCTGCCACGACATCGCCGGCCGCGCCGCCGGTGTCCCGGTCTACCGCCTGCTCGGCGGCCAGTTCCGCGACCGGATCCCGGTCGCACACTCGCTCGGCATCATGCCGGTCGACGAGTGCATCGACGAGGCCGTCGAGGCCGTGCGCGAGGGCGCGCGCACGATCAAGTGCAAGACCGGCATCGACCCGCAGCGCGACGTCGAGGTCGTGCGGCGGCTGCGCGAGCGCCTCGGCGACGACGTCGCGATCCGCGTCGACGGCAACGAGGGCTACAGCGACGTCTGGCAGGCGATCCGCGTGACGCGCGAGCAGGAGGAGTACGGGATCCTGCTGTGCGAGCAGCCCGTCATGGGCATCCGCGGCCTCGCGCAGGTCGCCGAGCGGATCGACAGCCCGGTCATGGCCGACGAGTCGGCGTGGACGGTCCACGACGTGCTGGAGCTCGCCGAGCACCGCGCGGCGGCCTGCATCTCGCTGTACGTGACGAAGCCGGGCGGCCTCTACCGCGCGCGCCAGCAGGCCGACATCTGCGACGCGCTCGGGATCTACAGCGACATCGGCGGTTCCATCGAGTCGGGCATCGGCAATGCGGCGAACCTGCACCTCGGCGCCGCGTCGCGGATCGCCCGGCTGCCCAGCGTCTGCCCGACCTCCCGGCCGGCCGGCGCCGCCGGGCCGTCCATCGCCGGCTGCTACTACCTCGACGACCTGCTGACCGAGCCGCTGCGCTACGAGGACGGCGCCGTCCACGTGCCGCCGGGTCCCCGCCTCGG
>JBFGAO010000190.1:0-3399 GCA_041568095.1 Steroidobacteraceae bacterium
AGCCGCGAGCACGCGGTCGCGGGCGGCGAGGTCGGCCCGCACACGCGCCGGCTGCGCGCCGCGCTGGTCTCGATGCAGAACGGCGAATTGCCTACGCCGGCGGGCTGGATCACGCGGGTCTGAGCGGCGCAGGCGCCGGACAGCCGCGGTGAAGGACCGGACCCGGGTCGTCCATCCGCCACAGGCTCCGGTGCCGGCCGACAACCGGCCGCTGGTCGGGCCGGTCTACCAGAGCGTCAAGTTCGCGTTCGAGAGCGTCGAGGAGACGCAGCGCGCTCACCGCGGCGAGCGCGAGGGCTACTTCTACCAGCGCAGCGCAAACCCGACGACACGGCAGCTCGAGCGGCTGCTCGCCGAGCTGCAGGGCCGCGACGACTGCGTCGCGGTCGCGTCGGGGATCGCGGCGGTGTCCTGCTGCCTGCTGTCGCTGCTGAAGGCCGGCGACCACCTGCTGTGCTTTGCAGAGACCTACGGGCCGACCCGCTGGCTGCTGCAGCGGCTGGTGGGGCGCTTCGGCATCGAGCACACGATGCTGTCCGTCGAGGACGATGCCGGCATCGAGCGCGTGCTGGCGGAGCGCCCGACGCGGCTGGTCTGGTTCGAGAGCCCGACCAATCCGCTGACCAAGGTCGCGGACATCGGTCGCATCACGCAGGCCGCGCACGCGCAGGGCGCGCTGACCGTCATGGACAATACTTTCGCCGGCTTCCACAACCACGGGCAGTACGGCGTCGACGTGTTCGTGCACAGCCTGACCAAGTACGCGGCCGGCCACGGCGACGTGATGGGCGGCGCGATCATCGCTCGCGAGGACCTGCTGAGGCGGATCCGCCGCGAGGCGACGCTGCTGGGACCGGTGCTGGACCCGCACGCCGCCTTCCTGGTCCTGCGCGGCATGAAGACCTACTACCTGCGCTACGATGCGCAGGCGGCGAGCGCGGCGCGGATTGCGCGGCACCTCGCGGGACACCCGGCCGTGGAGCGTGTGCACTATCCCGGCCTCGCGACCCACCCGCGCCACGCGCTGGCGAGGGAGCAGATGCGTGACTTCGGGACCATCGTCAGCTTCGACCTGCAGGGCGGCGAGGCGTCGGCGCGCCTGCTGGCCGACTCGCTGGAGTTCTTCGCGATCGCGGCGAGCCTCGGCTCCGTCGAGTCGCTGGTCTATCCGTCGCCGTTGCTGAAGCCGCAGGACCTCAGCGCGGAGCAGATGGAGTGGGCCGGCGTCGGCGACGGGACGGTGCGGCTGTCGGTCGGCGTCGAGCACGTCGACGACCTGATAGCGGACCTCGACGCGGCGCTGGCGCGCGTCGGCGACGCGCAGGGCCTCTAGAGCCCGAGGCCGAATTCCAGGCCCGCGTAGCCCCCGGTCTCGCCGCGCTCGCGACGGCCGCCGGCCTTCAGCGCGACGGACCAGCCGGACGCAGCGGGCCGCAGCGCCAGCACGATGCCGGCCGAGCGGGCGCGGTAATCGGCATTGCCGCCCGCCACGAACTCCGCACCGATGGCCAGCGCTTCCGCAGCCCGGTGCATGGAGCGCAGCCGCGCCCAGTACTCGTCGCTGCGGCTCGACGCCGCGGCGATCGCGGAGACACGCCAGCCCGGGCGCATCTCGCGCTCGCCCTCCAGCTGGAGCCGTGCGCCGAACTGGCCGCCGCGCGCGCGCGCCTGCGGGTCGTCCGGCGACAGCGAGGTGTCCGTATACCGCAGGCCGACGGAAACGGCAGCCCAGCCGCTTGCCGAGGACGCGCCGTAGCCGAGCGCGGCCTCGGCACCCCAGGCCCTCGCGGTGACGACGTTGCCGCTGCCCGCGTAGTCGTATCCGTAGCGGTCGACCCAGTAGCGCTGCACGAAACCACGGCCGGTCGCCGGGTCCGTCAGCGGCACGACGATGCCCGAGTAGGCATGGAAGGCGTCTCTGGATACCTCGCCGCCGGCGAGGACGTGTCGGTCGGCAGCCAGCGCCGGCAGGCCGGCGAGCAGCAGCGCGACGCAGAAGGCAGACCGGAGCCGATTCATGCGCTGAGCCTGTAGCGCCAGGCCGGCGCCGACTGCGTTTCGATCTGTTCCTGGTCCCCGAGCTGGCCGGTGACCTGGCGCAGGCCGTACTCGGTGACCTCGCAGGCCTCGAAGCGGTCGAAGGCCGGCAACAGCAAGGTGGCGACGACGGTGCGTGCGCAGCCTTCCTCGGAGGAGATGTAGCCAACCAGGTCTTCCTGGCCCGCGGGCCCGGCGAGCAGCGCCCGCCAGCGCGTGCCGGCCGGCAGTGTCGTTTCGCGTGCGCCGAACAAGGCGGCCAGCCGCTCGAGCGGCGTGCGTCCGCGCTCCTCGAGGCCGTTGAGCCGCCACTGCAGGTCCGAGCCGTACAGGAACTGCTCGAGCCGGTGCAGGTGCTCGGGCTGCTCCCAGCGGAATTCGCAGCCCGCCGCCGGGGCGTCGTCCTGCTGCCGGGAGCGTACGACTGCCGCAAACGGAATGCGTCCGTCCGGCAGCAGCAGCTCGCCCCGCAAAAGGTCCCCGGCGCTGACCTTGTCCCCCGGGAACCCGACGAGGCGCAGGCCCTGCGGGGACAGGTCCGTGGCGACGGCCGTCACCGGGCCTCCCGCCAGCTGCAATCTTGCGGAGACCGGCAGCGGAAAGCGGTACTCGCGGCGGCGGAAGGCGGCGACGCGCGTCGCGAAGCGGATCGACAGCGCGGCGATGCCCAGCGTCAGCGATGCCCACAGCACGTTGGCGAGCAGTGCGCCGGTCGGCAGCGTGCCGGCGCGCCAGTGCACGGCGAAGCCGACCACGATTGCGACGGCACTCAGTCCCAGCACCAGGTACTGCGGCCACATGACGCGGTGCGTCGCGGCCGCTGCGCCCATCGATTTCGGCGTCACGACGAAGCGCAGGTTGCGCAGGAAGTAGCCGAAGGTCGCGACGACGAACACGGCGAAGCGCATCATCGTGTACTGCTCCGTCAGCAGCGTGCGGCCGTGGCCGCGCCCGACCTCCTCGAAGACCCAGAAGGTCAGCAGGTAGTAAGGGGCGAAGCGCATCAGGAACTCGGCGTCCAGCGCGTGGATGGGCATGACGCCGGTGGTCAGCACGACGACCGGCGCAAGGAAGAAGATCGCGCGCTGCCAGCCCTCGCAGTAGGCCAGCATCGTCGCGAGGTAGGACAGGCGCTGGCTCCAGCTGAGGCGCGAGTCGCGCAGCAGATGCTCCTTGCGCCAGACCTGCATCGCGCCCTGGCCCCAGCGCAGCCGCTGCTTCAGGAACGGGATCGCCGTGGACGGCGCCAGCCCGAAGGCCAGCGCGCGCGCGTAGTAGACCGACTTCCAGCCGTGCTTGTGCAGCCGCAGCGAGGTGTGGATGTCCTCGGTCACGGTGCCGGTCGCGAAGCCGCCGATGTCG
>JBFGAO010000191.1:0-3395 GCA_041568095.1 Steroidobacteraceae bacterium
GCAATTCTCAATGAGAATCATTCGCATTCGTATCCGCAGGGACCCCAATGGGGCCCGCCCAGCCGATTCAGTCGCGGAAGTTCTTGAATTGCAAGGGCCTATCCAGTTCGGCCCCGCGGATCAGCGCGATCGCGGACTGCAGGTCGTCGCGCTGCTTGCCGGTCACGCGGACCTGCTCGCCCTGGATGGCCGCCTGGACCTTGAGCTTCGAGTCCTTCAGCAGCCGCTGGATGCGCCGGCCGCTGTCGGCGTCGATGCCGTGGCGCAGCAGCACCTTCTGCCGCGCGGCGTTCAGCGCGATTTCCGGCTCCTGCGGGTCGACGCAGGCGACGTCGATGCCGCGCTTGGCGAGCTTGAGCCGCAGGATCTCCAGCATCTGCTTCAGCTGGAAGTCCACCTGCGCCTGCAGCGTGACCTCGTGACCCGCCAGCTCGAAACGCGCGCCGGTGTCGCGGAAGTCGAAGCGCTGCGAGACCTCGCGGTTGGCCTGGTCGACCGCGTTGGCGAGCTCATGGCCGTCGATCTCTGAGACGACGTCGAAGCTCGGCACGCTCAGGCCTCCTCGGCCAGCAGGCCGTCGACGAGCTCGGTCAGCTCGCGGTTCTGCCGCTCGAAATGCTCGCCGGTCGCCGGCCCGAGGAAACCGGTGTGCACGTGCCGGACTGCTCCCTTGCGGTCGATGACCAGCATGGTCGGGTAGGCGAGGAAGTTGCCGAGCTGCGGCAGCTTCTGCAGCACCTGTCCCGACTCCGTGGAGCCGGCGACGAGCACCGGGTAGTCGATGTCGAACTTCTGCGCGAAAGCGCGTGCGGCCGACGACGCCGCCATGAAGTCGTCCGTGTACTCGAACATCAGCTGGATGACCTCGAGGCCGCGGCCGCGGCGCGCATCGAGCAGGTCACGCAGGAACTCCGCCTCGTCATGGCAGTTCGGGCACCAGCTGCCGCCGATCGTGATGATGACGACCTTGTCCTGCCAGCGCGGGCCGGGATAGGAGACCGGCCGGCCGTCGAGGTCCGGGAACGTGAACCCGACCGTGCCGGCGTCGGCGCGCATCGTCGCGAGCGCCGCCGGGTCGGGCAGCGCGGCGCTGGCGTCGCGCCGGCCCGCCCAGGTCTCGAAGGCGCCGGGCCCGGTGTGGAACTCGCCGGACAGCGTGCCGTCGGGCCCCAGCCGTGCGAGGTACAGGTAGGCGCTGCCACCGTCAAAGCGCGACAGGAACAGCGTGTCGCCGCGGGCCTCGCCGGCGATGTAGCGGTCGTCGCCCGTCGTGCGCAGCACGGTGCCCCAGACCTCGTGGCCGCGCTGCTCGAGCTCGGCGATCGCCTGGCGCTCCTTGCCGTCGCGGTCGCGGAAGGTCAGCGCCCAGCGGCCGGAAAAATCCTGCGGCGCGACCGGCGGCGGCGGGAAGAAGCGGAACGGCTGGCCGGGCATCGCGACGACGCGCGCGACGCGCGTCTCGCCACCGGGGCGCGCGAAAGTCACGCTGCCCTCGAATCGCCCGTCGGCCCAGCGTGCCTCGAGCCGGTGCTGGTAGCCGGGCATCCGCATCCGCAGCAGGCCGTCGTCGGCGTCGACGCCCGGCACGCGCACGCGCTCCGGCCCGTTGACGAGCCAGGCGACGAGCTCGCCGTCCTCCTCGGCCAGTTCGAGCCCGAACGGCAGGTCGCCGCCTGCGACGTTCATGACCGCACGGTACTGGCCCAGCGGCGGCTGGTCGCCGCCGGCGCGGCCGCAGGCGGCCAGCAGCGCGGTCGCAGCCAGCACGGTCAGCAGTCGGATCATGTTGCTCATCGCGGCGCCCCGCTCACAGGACCGAGGCCGGGCGCGGGAAGCCGTCGGCGGCCTGGCGCCAGGGCTCCCAGGCGATGGCGAAGCGACCGACCTCGAGGTCGGACTTGCGCGGCGTCACGCTGACGCGCTCCAGCTCGACGCTGGCGGCGTCCAGCGAGGTCGCCAGCGCGTCGGCTTCCTGCTCGATCTTCTTCAGCAGCTCGTCGCGCTCGGCGACCAGCGCCTCGAGGCTCTCGTTCGCCCGCGCGCTCGATGTCGCCGCGCTCGCTCATGACGCGGCCGGCACTGCGGGCGGCGGAGCCCGCGCGGGTCGCGGCGCTGCTGCGGCCGCCGAAGATGGCGCCGAGCACCGAGGTGCCGATCGAGATCGCGGTGTCGAGCTTGCGCTGCGAATACTGCGACTTCTCGCGCTCGATCCGGTCCTCGGCGCGGCGCAGCTTGCCGTCCAGCGTCTTCAGCTTGGCCGCGTACTTCTCGCGCAGCTTCGCGACCTCCTCGTCGCGGTGCTCGTGCAGCCGGTGCGCGAGGCGGGCGCGGAAGTCACCCTCGGACTCGCCCGGTTCCGAGCTCAGCTTCAGCTCGCGGCAGGCGAGCAGCTCGACGGCGCCCTGCTGGTACAGGCGCTGCTCCAGTGCCTTGCGCCAGTCGCGGTGGTTCTTCTCGCTCAATGCGGCGGCCGGCAGCTCGCTGAAGGTGGCGCCGTCGACCGGCTGCGCGGCGCAGGACGAGGCGAGGTCGGCGACCTCGGCCGCCTCGTCCCAGGACGGCGTGCCGTCGCTGCCCGAGAACGGCGCGAGCAGTGACACCTTCTTCCAGGCATCGACGCCGCCGCGCTTGTCCACATAGTGCAGCTGGGCCTCCGCGGCGAGGCGCGGCCGGTACAGCAGCGCGCCGCTGCCGGGCTTCGCGGCGACGAACAGCTCGTCGACGCCGGACGGCAGCACCGGCCGGGCAGCCGTGGCGGCCGCGGGACTCGCCGTGGCGGCCGGCTGCGCGGCAGCGCCGGCTGCGGCCGCAGGGGCGGGCATCGCAGCCTTGCGGGGCTCCATCAGCCGCGTGATCTCGGGCAGCGTCATCGGGCCGCGCAGGTAGCACAGCACCCAGCGCGTATGCATCAGCAGCGGCTCGTCCTCGTGGACGTTGCGCATCAGGAACACGCGCGGGCCGATGCCGGCCATCAGCTTCTCCAGCGTCGGCCGGTCGAAGGAAGAGCCGGCCAGCGCGCTGGAAAGGCCGTCGATGACGCGCTGCTGGTCGCGCTCGGTCTGCAGCCGGCCAATGAACCAGGTCCCGGCGTTGGACAGCCCCTTGTAGTCGAGGTCGACCGGGTTCTGCGTGGCGAGCACGAGGCCGAGCCCGAAGGCGCGCGCCTGCTTCATCAGCGTCAACATCGGCAGCTTCGACGGCGGCATCGCGCTCGGTGGGAAGTAACCGAAGATCTCGTCCATGTAGAACAGCGCGCGCAGCGCCGACGTGCCCGACTGCTGCCGCATCCACGCGACCAGCTCGTTCAGCAGCAGCGTCACGACGAACATGCGCTCGGCATCGGTCAGGTGCGCAATCGACACGATCGAGATGCGCGGCTTGCCGTCGGGCGTGAA
>JBFGAO010000192.1:0-3370 GCA_041568095.1 Steroidobacteraceae bacterium
CGACCACGATGCCGTCAGCGGCGAGCCGGGCCGCGAACTCGAAGGCGGTCTGCCGCCCCGCAGCCGACGCGGCACGGCTGCCGACGATCGCGAGCACCGGCCGCGACAGGCACGCAGCCTCGCCGTCGACAAACAGCGCGACCGGCGCGCCCGGCGTCTCCGCCAGCCGCGGCGGGTAGTCGGGGTCGCTGGCCGTCAGCAGCCGGTGGCCGGGCGCCGCAAGCCAGCCGAGGTCGGCGCAGTCGTCGCCGGCTGGCGGCGCGCCGAGGGCAGCGAGCAGCGCGGCGGCGGACCGATGCACGGCGAGCAGCTCGCGGGCGCGGCGGACGTCGAGCCCGGGGCGCCGCGCCAGGGCCAGCCAGGCACGGGTCTCGCGGGCGTCGTCGGGCGGGCGGGTCGTCGCCACGGGGCGTTCCTCGCGGGGCAGGCGACGAGGATCGCGCGGGCGCGCAGGTCGCGCGCGCCGCATATGCGGCGGGAAAGCGGGGATTGCGCTGCGGGCGGCGGCCGGCGGCGGGCCCTGCCCGCCGCGCTCAGGGGCTGCGGACGGCGTCGCCGACCTGGACCACGCGCGCGGACTCCAGCGTCAGGCCGTAGCTGAGGCGGTCCCAGGTCTTGAACACCATGAACACGCCGATCCGCTCGTCCGGCAGCTGCATGCTGCCGCTGACGCGGTGCTTCGTGCGGTCCCGGACCTTGTCGCCGCGCTCCCAGATCTCCAGCACGTGGCCGGGCTCGAGGCCGTGGCGCGCGCCGCGGTTGATCACGACGACGTCGTACTCGCCGGTCACGAGCCGCTCGTCGGCGACCGACATGATCGTGCCGTCCACCGCCCGCTTCGGCGCGCGCGGGATGAAGTCGAGGTTCACGTCGACGCGGTCGGGCAGCAGGATGTCGCCCTCCAGCGTCTCGCGGGCCGAGCCGACCATCTGCATCGTCGCCGGGTCGCCCTGGCGCTTCAGGTCGGCCTGGCCGGTGAACATGCCCTTGTAGCCGAGCACGTCGCCGTCGTCGGGATCCTTCAGCGGCTCGCCGACGTGGTAGACGTTGTAGCGGCTGTTGAGCGAGGCATTGCCGAGCCGGCGGACGTAGAGTTCGTTGCCGCTCGCCGCGATCAGGCGGTCGTCGCGGGCGCGCGCGACGTAGGGCGCGTCCTTGATCTGTTCCTTCGCGAGCACGGTCGGGCGCGACATGAAGGCCGCGACGGCGTCGTAGGGGATCGCGCGGATCGCCTCGGACAGCGGCTGCTCGCGGACGCGCGGCGACAGCCGGACCGCGCCACCGCGCTCCAGCACCAGCTGCGGGCGCCCGTCGACCCAGATCAGCGACAGCACGTCGCCCGGGTAGATCAGGTGCGGGTTCGCGACCTGCGGGTTCACGTACCAGATCTCCGGCCAGTACCAGGGGTCGGTAAGGAACTTGGCCGAGATGTCCCACAGCGTGTCGCCGCGCTGCACGACGTAGCGCTGGGGCGCGTCGGGCGCGATCGGGATCACGCGGCGGTCGATGCCCTGCTCCTGGCCGGTCGCGGTGCCGGCCGGCAGCGCGAGCCCCAGGGCCAGCGCGAGCGCGGCGCCGGCGGCGAGCGCGACGAAGGGACGACGGGACGGGGTCATTCCGGACAATGCCATGCGCGTAGCTCCCTCACTGCCGGCACACGTGGAACGCGGTATCATCCCGGGTCGCCGGCACGGCCCGCCGGCAGCAACCGTGAGCCGACATAAGTCCATGGTTCGGCGAACTCTAGCAGCATTCCCGGGTCAGATACACGGATCCTGAGCGGTACCTGCATGACGCGCCTCACAATACTGGAGTATCCCGACCCCCGGCTGCGCCAGCAGGCGGAGCCGGTCACGGCCGTCGACGACGAGCTGCGGCGGCTGGCCGACGACATGCTGGAGACGATGTACGCGGCGAACGGCATCGGCCTCGCCGCCACGCAGGTCAACGTGCACCGGCGGCTGCTGGTCATGGACATCTCCGAGGAGCGCAACGCGCCGCACGTGTTCATCAACCCGGAGGTCGTCACCAGCGCCGAGCCGGGGCTGATGCAGGAGGGCTGCCTGTCGGTGCCTGGCTACTTCGACGAGGTCGAGCGCGCGCAGCGCGTGACGGTGCGGGCCCTCGGCCGCGACGGCGCGCCCTTCGAGATGGCGCTCGAGGGGCTGGCCGCCGTCTGCGTGCAGCACGAGATCGACCACCTCGACGGCAAGCTGTTCGTCGACTACCTGTCGGAGCTGAAGCGCCAGCGGGTCCGCAAGAAGCTGGAGAAGGAACGCCGCCTCGGCGGCGGCACGCGCGTGCCGGCCTCCGCCGGGGTACCCGTCATCTGAGCGCCGGTCCCGCCGTGCCGCAGAGCCTGGCGGTCACCTTTGCCGGCACGCCCGCCTTCGCGGTCCCCGCGCTCGACGCGATCGCCGCGTCGCACCACCGCCTCGTCGCCGTCTGCTGCCAGCCGGACCGCCCGGCCGGGCGCGGCCGCCGCGTCGCCGCCGGCCCGGTCAAGGAGCGCGCGCAGTCGCTGGGCCTGCCGGTGCTGCAGCCGAAGACCCTGCGTGACCCCGCCGCCGTCGCGGCGCTCGCCGCGCACCCGGCCGACGTGATGGTCGTCGTCGCCTACGGCCTGCTGCTGCCGCCCGCGGTGCTGGCGCTGCCGCGCCTCGGCTGCCTGAACATCCACGCATCGCTGCTGCCGCGCTGGCGTGGCGCCGCGCCGGTGCAGCACGCGATCCTCGCCGGCGACCCCACGACCGGCGTCTGCATCATGCGCATGGAGGAGGGCCTCGACACCGGGCCCGTGATGCTGCGCGAGGAGGTCGCGATCCGCACCGACGAGACGGCCGGCGAGTTGCAGGCCCGACTGGCGACGACCGGAGCGACGCTGATCGCGCGTGCGCTCGACGAGCTCGCCACCGGCCGCGCGCGCTTCGAGCCGCAGGACCCGGCGCTCGCAACGCATGCGGGCAAGCTCAGCAAGGCGATGGCGACTATCGACTGGCGCGAGCCGGCGGAGCGGATCGCACGACAGGTCCGCGCACTGAATCCCTGGCCGGTCGCGGAGACCCGGCTGGACGGCCGGCAACTGCGCGTCTGGGAGGCGGGCGTCGCGGCCGGCGACGGCCGGCCCGGGCAGGTGCTCGGCGCCGGCGACGACGGGCTCGTCGTCGCGACCGGCGCGGGCGCGCTGGCAATCCGGCGCCTGCAGCTGCCCGGCGGCAAGCCGGTGCCCGCAGCGGACTTCGCCCGCA
Organism: Steroidobacteraceae bacterium; assembly: GCA_041568095.1. Lineage (GTDB taxonomy): Bacteria > Pseudomonadota > Gammaproteobacteria > Steroidobacterales > Steroidobacteraceae > SCUD01. The sequence goes on from JBFGAO010000192.1 coordinate 3,249, forward strand.
GCCGCGAGCTGGCCGGGCTGGTCCTGGGCTAGCAGCGTGTCCGGCGCCGCGATCCGCGCAGCGGCGGCGCGCACGGTGGCGTCGGTCGTCGCCGGGCGCACGCTGGAGGCGGCGCTGGCCGC
>JBFGAO010000193.1:0-3353 GCA_041568095.1 Steroidobacteraceae bacterium
CGCTCGTGGGTCCAGTCGTAGCAGCTGGCCGCCGCGTAGCCGGACCAGCGCCGCCAGGTCTGCCCCTGGATCAGCGGCGCGGTGCGCGCGTGGAACGGCGTCGTCTTCAGGCCCGGTCGCATTCGGGGATCAACTCGCGCATGCGTCGCGCAAATGAGCGCAGGCAGGCCTCGCCCTTACCCAGCGGCCCGTCCGTGTAGCCGGACGAGGCCATGCCGGCCTGTACGCGCTCGATCAGGGCCTTGTCCTCGAGGCTGACCTGGCGGTTGATGCGCCAGTTCAGGTAGCGCGCGAGGCGCATCTCGCGGCGCGCGTCGGGGCGCACATAGACGATCTCGCGTATCAGCGTCTCGTCCGGCGAGACCGGCAGCCACTGCATGAAGTCCACCTGGTCCGGGTAGACGTCGAGGGCCGTGTTGGGCCACAGCCGGTAGTAGGTCCACTGGCGCTGCGCCGCCGCCGGCCAGCCTTCCACCTCGGGAAGCAGTCGCTGGTACATGCGCTCCGACCACGCCGGCGAGGGCTGCTGCTGCAGCCGGCCCCACATCTTGTCTATCCAGGGCCGCGCCTCGAGGCCGTAGGAGTCGCCGAAGAGCCGCGCCAGGCCCGGGTGCGCGACCGGGACGTGCAGGTCGTCGGCGTAGTTGTCGCCGACGTTCTTCCAGTTGACCGCGCGCGGGCGCAGCGTCACGCGGCCCTGCGGGACCAGTTCCTCCAGCCGGTAGGCCGCCAGTTCCTCCGCGTAGGGCGCGGTCATCTCCGCGACGGACGGCAGGCCCGGCTCGATGCGCACGAACACGAAGCCGTGCAGGACCTCCAGATCCAGCGGCCGCAGGCCGTGCCGCGCCGGGTCGAGTCCGTCGTAGTCGCCGCGCCGCGGCAGGCCGACGAGCCGCCCGTCGCTGGCGTAGGTCCAGGCATGGTAGGGGCAGCGGATGCGCGCGCCGCAATGGCCGCGCGGGCCGTCCAGCAGCCGCGCGCCGCGGTGCCGGCAGACGTTGTGGAAGCCGCGCAGCGTCCCGTCCTCGCCGCGCAGCACCACCAGCGACTCGTTGAGCAGTTCCAGCGTGTGGTAGTCGCCCGGCGCCGGGACGTCGCTGGCGTGGCAGACCAGCTGCCAGGCGCGGCGGAACACCCGTTCGCGTTCCAGCGCGAGGAACCCCGGGTCTCGATAGGTCCAGGCCGGCAGGCTGCGCGCCGCGCTCATGTTGAACGATCGTACAAGTCCTGGACGGCCCGCGCTACAATCGCGCCCCGGAGGATCCCGATGCCCTTGCCCGCTGCCGTGCGCATCGTCGAGGTCGGCGCCCGCGACGGCCTGCAGAACGAGCCGCAGGCGGTCGGCGCCGCCGAGCGCATCCGCTTCATCGAGGCGCTGGCCGACGCGGGCCTGCGCGAGGTCGAGGCCGGTGCCTTCGTGTCGCCGAAGTGGGTGCCGCAGATGGCCGGCTCCGACGAGGTGCTGCGCGGCCTCAGGCCGCGGGACGGCGTCGCGTACACGGTGCTGGTGCCGAACCTGCAGGGCTATGAGGCCGCCCGCGCGGCAGGCGCCCGGCACATCGCGGTATTCGCGGCGGCCTCCGAGAGCTTCAGCCGCCGCAACATCAACTGCTCGATCGCCGAGAGCCTCGAGCGCTTCCGGCCGGTCTGCGAGGCGGCGCATGCCGACGGCGTCAGCATCCGCGGCTACGTGTCCTGCGTGCTGGGCTGCCCCTACGAGGGAGCGGTCGCGCCGTCGGCGGTCGCCGCCGTCGCCAGTGAACTGGACGCGCTGGGCTGCCGCGAGATCTCGCTCGGCGACACGATCGGCCGCGGCACGCCGCTGGCCGCGCGTGCGATGCTGGAGACCGTCGCGACGCGCGTGCCGGTCGAGCGGCTTGCCGTGCACTTCCACGACACCTGGGGGCAGGCGCTCGCGAATGTCTACGCCTGCCTCGAGCTCGGCGTCGCGACCGTCGATGCCTCGGCCGGCGGGCTCGGCGGCTGCCCCTATGCGCCGGGCGCCTCCGGCAACCTCGCGACCGAGGACCTGCTGTACATGCTGGACGGGCTCGGCATCGGGACCGGCGTGGATCTCGACGCGCTGCTCGCGGCGGTGGACCAGATCAGCAAGGTCCTCGGCCGCCGCCCGCCGTCGCGGGTCTGGTCGGCCAGACGCCCCCCTCAGGAAGGCGCGCGAAGCTCGAAGCAGTGATGGATCCGCTCGTTGCGCTCGAAGTCGCGCGGGATCGTCGCGGAGCTGACGTCGCGGACCTCGAGGTCTGCTAGCGCCTCGGCGTCCAGCCGGAAGCGCCGGAAATTGTTCGAGAACAGCAGCAAGCCGCCCGGAGCGAGGCGCGCGAGCGTCTCGCGGATCAGCGGCACGTGGTCGCGCTGCACGTCAAACTCGCGATCCATGCGCTTCGAGTTCGAGAAGGTCGGCGGGTCCAGGAAGATGAGGTCGTAGCGCGCACCGTCGTCCTCGGCCAGCCACTGCAGGCAGTCGGCCTGCAGCAGCCGGTGCGTGCCGCCGCCGAAGCCGTTCACGTCGAGGTTCGCGCGCGCCCAGTCCAGGTAGGTCCGCGACATGTCCACCGACAGCGAGGCCGTCGCGCCGCCGGCCGCGGCGTGCACCGTCGCTGCGCCCGTGTAGCAGAACAGGTTCAGGAAGCGCTTGCCGGCAGCCAGCGCGCGGATCCGCCGGCGGGTCAGCCGATGGTCCAGGAACAGGCCGGTGTCGAGGTAGTCCGTGAAATTGACGAGCAGCTTGAGCCCGTCCTCGTCCACCGCGATGCGTTCGCCGCCGGCGGACAGCGCCTCGTACTGCGCACTGCCCTTTTGCGGCCGCCGCGTACGCCAGAAGATCGCCTGCTCCGGCAAACCGGTGACCTCGGGCAGCACCGACAGCGCCTCCTCGCGCCGCGCGCGGGCGCGCGCCGGGTCGACACTGGCCGGCGGCGCGTACTCCTGCACGTACAGCCAGCGCCCGCCCTCGCCTTCTGGGTCGGCCTGGTACAGGTCGATCGCGAAGGCATACTCGGGCATGTCTGCGTCGTAGAGCCGGTAGCAGGCGATGCCCTCGCGTCGCGCCCAGCCGGACAGCCTCGCCAGGTTCTTGGCCAGCCGGTTCGCGAACATCTGCGCGCCGGGGCGGGCCCGCGCGGCCTCGGCGTCGATGCGCGGCGGCCGGCCCGGCTCGCGCGGCGTCGCGTAGTCGGCAGGCTCCACGCGCAACCGCAGCAGCCGGCACTCGATCGGCCCGTTCATCATCCGGTGCGTGCGCCGGGCGTGGATGCCGAGCTCGCGGCCTAGCCCCGGGTTGCCGGCCAGCACGACGGCGTCCCAGCCGCGATAGCCCTCACGCAGCCGCTCGC
>JBFGAO010000194.1:0-3322 GCA_041568095.1 Steroidobacteraceae bacterium
CCCAGCCGCTGGAGCTGAGCGCGGCGATCATCCCGGCTGTGCCATGGCGATCGCGGTCTTGGGCCCCGGATCGGCGCCGATCAAGCCGTCGCGCAGGCTGACCGTGCGCTCGCAGCGGGCCGCCGAGCCCCGCTGGTGGCGCGCGCGGCGGGGTGCCGCGGCGACCTAGCCCGCGCTATCATGCCGCCGCATGTGGGAAATCATCCTTGCCGGCGGCCCGATCATGTGGCCGATCCTGCTGTGCTCGGTCGTCGCGGCGGCGATCATCCTCGAGCGCCTGTGGACGCTGCAGCAGAAGCGCGTGATCCCGCGCGAGCTGACCGAGCGCGTCTGGAAGCTGGTCGAGACGCGCACGCTGACCGACCGGCACATCGAGGCGCTGGAGCGCAACTCGCCGCTGGGCCGGGTGCTCGCCGCCGGCCTGGCGAACCGCAACCACGGCCGCGAGATCATGAAGGAAGTGATCGAGGATTCCGGCCGGCACGTCGTGCACGAGCTGGAGCGCTTCCTGAACGCGCTCGGCACGATCGCCGCGATCACGCCGCTGCTCGGCCTGCTCGGCACCGTGACCGGCATGATCGAGGCCTTCGAGGCCATCACGACCCAGGGCGTCGGCGACGCCCGCGTGCTGTCCGGCGGCATCGGCGAGGCGCTGCTGACGACGGCCGCCGGCCTGATGGTCGCGATCCCGTCGCTGATCGGCTACCGCTACCTGCGCGGGCTCGTGGATGCGCTGGTCGTCGAGATGGAAAAGGAGGCGATCAAGCTGGTGCAGGCCTTCGACCGCGCCGGCGTGCAGGTCCCGCCGGCCGGCTGGGCGCGCGAAGCCGCGTCATGAGGCTCGCGTCGCAGCGCCGCGCCGACCCGGAACTGAACCTGACGCCGCTGATCGACGTCGTGCTGCTGCTGGTGATCTTCTTCATGGTGTCGACGACCTTCGTCGAGGAGGGCCGGCTGCGCGTCGAGCTCCCGGAGGCCAGCGCGGAGCCGGTCACCGCCGTCCAGGACCCGATCGTGATCACCGTGACGGCGCAGGGCGGCTACCGCGTCAACGAGCAGCCGCTCGTCAACAACGCACGCGAGACGCTGCAGGCCGCGCTGCTGAAGACGGCCGGCGGCGCGGCCGCCCGGCCGCTGACGATCCGCGCCGACGCTCGCGCGAGCCACCAGTCCGTAGTGACCGCGATGGACGTCGCGGCGCGGCTCGGATTCACGCAGGTCAACATTGCCACCGTCAGCCAGCAAACCGGCGACTGAGCGCGCGGCCGCGGCGCTGGCGGCCGGCGGGTTCGGCATCTACCTGCGGCTGCTGTCCTACGCGAAGCCGCACTGGCCCATGTTCCTGCTGGGCGTGTTCGGCATGGCGCTGTTCGCCGCCGTCGACACCGGCCTCGCCTGGCTGGTCAAGCGCTTCCTCGACGGTGCCTTCGTCGAGCGCGACCCGGGCGTGCTGGTGCTGGTGCCGACGGGCATCCTCGTGCTGTTCGCCGCGCGCGGCGTCGGCGACTTCCTGTCCGTCTACGCGCCGGGCTGGGTCGGCCGCCAGGTGATCAAGGCGATGCGCGCCGACGTGTTCAGTTGCTACCTGCAGCTGCCGACGGCGTTCTTCGACCGCAGCGGGCCGGCCCAGCTGCTGTCGCGGCTGACCTACAACATCGAGCTGGTCGCCGAGGCGGCGACGACCGCGGTCACGTCGCTGATCCGCGATTCGCTGACGATCGCCGGGCTGATGGGCTGGCTGTTCTGGATGAACTGGCGGCTGACCGTGTTCGCGCTGGCGGTCGCGCCGCTGATCGTCGGCCTGATGCGCATCAGCAGCCGGCTGTTCCGCCGCTACAGCACGCGGATCCAGAACTCGATGGGCGACGTCACGCGCGTCGCGAAGGAGGCGCTCGAGGGCCACCGGCTGGTGAAGGTGTTCAATGCGCAGCCGCAGCAGCAGGGCCTGTTCGAGCGCGTCAACGAGCACAACCGCGCCAGCTACATGAAGCTGATCACGGTGCGCGCCGTGTCAAACCCGGTCACGCAGATGATCGCCGCGTTCGGGCTCGCGGCCGTCATGTACGTCGCGCTGCGCAACGTGCTGGCCGAGGGGCTGACCGTCGGCGAGTTCACGTCTTTCCTGACGGCGCTGCTGCTGGTCACGGCGCCGCTGCGGCGCCTCGTCAGCATCGTCGGCCCGCTGCAGCAGGGCATCGCGGCCGGCCAGAGCATCTTCGAGATCCTCGACACGCCGGGCGAGGGCGAGGGCGGCCAGCGGCGCCTCGAGCGGGCGCGCGGCGACGTCGAGTACCGGGGCGTCTGCTTCCGCTATGACAGCGGGCAGGAAACGGTGCTGCGCGACGTCAGCTTCCGCGCCGCGCCGGGGCAAACGATCGCGATCGTCGGGCGCTCCGGCAGCGGCAAGTCGACGCTGGTCAGCCTGCTGCCGCGCTTCTACGACCCGCAGGCCGGCGCCGTGATGCTGGACGGCGTCGACCTGCGCGAGTACCGGCTGCGCGACCTGCGCGGACAGCTGAGCCTGGTCAGCCAGGACGTGATCCTGGTCGACGACACGATCCGCAACAACATCGCGTTCAGCGCGCCGGGCGCCGACGCCGCCGCGGTCGAGCGCGCCGCGGAGGCGGCCCACGTGCTCGACTTCGCCGCCGCGCTGCCGCAGGGGCTGGACACGATGGTCGGCGACCGCGGCACGCTGCTGTCCGGCGGGCAGCGCCAGCGCGTTGCAATCGCGCGCGCGCTGCTGAAGAACGCGCCGGTGCTGATCCTGGACGAAGCGACCTCGGCGCTGGACTCCGAGTCCGAGCGCGCGGTGCAGGCCGCGCTGGCCGAGCTGCTGCGTGACCGGACGACGCTGGTGATCGCGCACCGGCTGTCGACCATCGAGAGCGCGGACCGGATCCTGGTCATGGACGAGGGCCGGATCGTCGAGTCCGGCACGCATGCCGAGCTGCTCGCCGCGAACGGCGTCTACGCCGCGCTGCACCGGATGCAGTTCAGCGTCTGACGCCATGCGCGAATGGCTGCCTTCGGTCTGGTACGCGAAGCCGCGCCGCGGCCACTGGCTGCTGCCGCTGGCCTGGCTGTTCGCGGCGGCCGCCGGGCTGCGCCGCCTCGCGTACCGCGGCGGGCTGCGCGCCCGCTACCGCTCGCCGTGCACGATCGTCGTCGTCGGCAACATCACGGCCGGCGGCACCGGCAAGACGCCGCTGGTGCTGTGGCTGGTCGAAGCGCTGCGGGCGCGCGGCATGGCCGTCGGCATCGTCAGCCGCGGCTACGGTGGTGCCGGCGGGCCGGCGCGCCGGCTGCCCGAAAGCGCATC
>JBFGAO010000195.1:0-3306 GCA_041568095.1 Steroidobacteraceae bacterium
GAGTGCGCGCCGGGCATCCCCATGACGTTGCGCGCGAACTCGATCACGGCGACCTGCATGCCGAGGCAGATGCCGAGGTAAGGCACGCCCGCCTCGCGCGCATGGCGCACGGCCTGGACCTTGCCCTCGATGCCGCGCTCGCCGAAGCCGCCGGGCACCAGCACCGCGTCCATGCCGTCCAGGCAGCCGGTGCCGGAGCGCTCGATGTCGGTGGACTCGACGTAGTGCACGCGGACCCGGGTCCGGGTCTTCAGGCCGGCGTGCTGCAGCGCCTCGTTCAGCGAGATGTAGGAGTCCCGGATCTGCACGTACTTGCCGACCATCGCGACGTTGACGGTCGCGTCATGCGCATGCCGCGCGGCGACGACCTGCTCCCACTGGCGCAGGTCGGCCGGCGGCGCGTCGAGCCGGAACTTGTCGCAGACGATGTCGTCGAGGCCCTGCTCGTGCAGCAGCATCGGGATCCGGTAGATGTCGTCGGCGTCGACCGCCGAGATCACCGCCCGCTCCTCGACGTTCGTGAACAGCGCGATCTTGCGGCGCTGCTCGTCCGGTAGCGGGTCGCGGCAGCGGCACAGCAGCACGTCCGGCTGGATGCCGATGCCGCGCAGTTCCTTGACCGAGTGCTGCGTCGGCTTGGTCTTGATCTCGCCGGAGCCGCCGACGATCGGCACCAGCGTCAGGTGCAGGTAGACGACGTTGTTCCGGCCGTGCTCGACGCCCATCTGCCGGATCGCCTCGAGGAAGGGCAGCGACTCGATGTCGCCGACCGTGCCGCCGATCTCGACCATGCAGACGTCGGCGTCGCCGGCGCCCAGCAGCACGCTGCGCTTGATCTCGTCGGTGATGTGCGGGATCACCTGCACCGTCGCGCCGAGGTAGTCGCCGCGCCGCTCGCGCGCGATCACGCGCTCGTAGATCTTGCCGGTCGTGAAGTTGCTGTCGCGGCCGGTCGTCGTGCGGACGAAGCGCTCGTAGTGGCCCAGGTCGAGGTCGGTCTCGGTGCCGTCCTCGGTCACGAAGACCTCGCCGTGCTGGAAGGGGCTCATCGTGCCCGGGTCCACGTTGATGTAGGGGTCCAGCTTGACCATCCGGACCTTCAGGCCGCGCGCCTCGAGGATCGCGCCCAGCGACGCGGACGCGATGCCCTTGCCCAGCGAGGACACGACGCCGCCGGTCACGAATACGAAGCGGGCCATCGGTTACCCCCGTCGCCGCCAGAAAAGCAACAGGGCCTTCGCGGCTTGGCCTGGACGGCCGGCGCAAAGGCCCAGCTACGACGGGAAGCCAGTCTAGCGCAGCGGCCCCCGGCCGGCCAAGCGCGGCGTCGCGCCGCCGCTCAGGGGCAGGCGCGGTTGGTGGTCTTGCTGACGTTGGCGATGCCGGTCGCGGTGACCCGGACCACGCGTTCCTGGGAGCCGACCGGCCGCGCGCGGCAGACGGTCAGCGTCGCGGCGGTCGCACCGACACCGATCGGCTGGAAATTCAGCGCCGCCGTGCCGCCGGCCTGGCTGACCCGCAGTTCGGAGGACAGCGGCTGCTGGTGCTGGTAGACAGCGTTGGTGGTCGGGTCCAGCACGATCCAGCCCTGGTGCCAGCCACCGGCGCCTGCGCATGTCGTGCCGTTGGCCGACGCGCAGAGCCGGATCGCGCGGTTGCGCTTGATCGCCTCGCTGCGCGCCAGCTGCACGCTGGCCAGCAGGTTGTTCGACACCGCGGCCAGCTTGTTGCCCAGCGAGGCCTCGCGGAAGGACGGCACCGCGACCATTGCGAGGATCGCGAGGATGCTGATCACCAGCATCATCTCGATCAGCGTGAAGCCGCGCTCCTGCACCTGCACCGCCGTCATCCGCCCGGGCTGTCGCATGGCCACGCCGTCCTCAGTTCTCGATCAGCCAGTAGGTCCAGCCCTTGGGCTGCGTCGTCGGCGCCGTCGTCGCCGGCAGCGAGGCCTCCAGCGGCGAGGACCCGGAGCCGCCGATCAGGAACGGCGTCGGCGTCGTCTCGCCGTCGAGCAGCACGCGCCCGGCCACCGGCGACGGCGGCAGGCCGCCGCCCGAGACCGGCTGGTCGCGGTTGTTCGCGCCGGGCTTGGGCGCCGCGTTCGTGAACGACACGTTGTAGACCCGCGCCGTGCCGAGGTTGGCCGTGCAGGCCCCCGGGACCGGCACGGTCGGCGTGTGGGTGCTGAAGGTACTCAGGCCGAACACGGTGATTGCCGAGGTCACGACTTGCTCCTCCGCTCGCATGCCGAGGTACCAGCCCTTGGCGCTGGCCAGCGCCGTCGGGTCGGGGTTGCCGCCGCCCTGCGGGATCAGCACCAGCGACGCCAGGCAGATCAGCGGTGAACCGCAGTTGCCCGACTCGCTGCTGAGCCAGTCGGCGACCAGCGGCGAGTCCTTGACCATGAAGAAGTGGTTCCTCACCGCTATCGCGGCCGTGTAGCTGCGCACCGGCTTCTCGCGGTCGCCGGAGCCGACCCCGATGAAGAACTGGCCGCTCTGCTCGACGACGTCGGGTGCGAACAGGAACTTGCGCCGGCAGTCGGCCTGCTCGATGCCCTGGCAGCCAAGCCTGGCGATCTGCGTGATCTGCCAGTTGGCCGGCGGCGTCGAGCCGAAGGCCTCGTTGGCCGTCGCGCCGGAGATCCGGTACAGCGAACCGCCCGCGTCCACGGCGTAGGCATAGCGCGCGCGCCCGGTCGTCAGGTCCGGCACCACGGTCACGTCGCCGACCACCGGGCGGTTGGTGTTGAGGGTCCGCAGCAGCGCGCCGCTGTTGGCATCCAGCACGTAGATGCGGTTGCCCTTCGAGGCCGCCGTGCAGGCATGCGGGTCGGCGTCCTCGCAGTTGTCGTAGCCGCCGCCGACGAACAGCATCGGGCCCGCGTAGCCGCTGGTCGTCAGCACCTGCGGCGCGGTCCAGGTCTGGCCGATCTGCTCGAATCCCGCCGAGCAGCCGACGTCGTTGCCCAGGTTCGGGCAGCCGCGCCGCCACTTGAAGGACACTTGCCCGGGGTTCGGGTCGTTGGCGATGCTGCTGACGTCGAAGGCATAGATCATCCGGCCGCCGCGACGCATCGTCGAGTAGATCCAGGTCTGCGTGCGATCCGCCGACTGGTCGCTCGCGATCGGGCCGTCCGGGCCGTAGGGCTTCGGCGAGCGTGTCGTGCCCGGTGGCGGGGCCGGCAGGTCGCGGTAGCTGACCTGCTCGGTGTTGTCGCGCAGCCGCTTGATCCGCGGGAAGAACTCCGGCGGCATGAACGACCAGAGCTCGGCGCCGGCGGGTATGACCGTGCCGGTGCCA
>JBFGAO010000196.1:0-3292 GCA_041568095.1 Steroidobacteraceae bacterium
CGCCGCCAGCTCGCGACGACGCGGGCGGCAGCGGTCGTGCTGTCGCCGGACGCGGCGGCCGACTGCCCGGTCGCCGCGCTGATCTGCCCCAATCCGTACCCGACCTACGCGCGCATCGCCGCGCTGCTGCACCCGGAGCCGGCGCAGCCGCCGGGCATGGACCCGACCGCCAGCATCGCGCCTGGCGCGCAGGTCGCCGCAAGCGCGTCGGTCGGCCCGCAGGCCGTGATCGGCGCCGGCGTGGTTGTCGGCGAGCGCTGCCGGATCGGGCCGGGCTGCGTGCTCGAGGACGGCGTGCGTCTCGGCGACGACTGCCGGCTGCAGGCCAATGTGACGCTGTGCCGCGGCGTCGTCGCCGGTGCGCGCTGCACCTTCAAGCCTGGCGCCGTGGTCGGCAGCGACGGCTTCGGCTTCGCGCCGGACCGCGACGGCTTCGTCAAGGTGCCGCAGCTGGGCACGGTGCGCCTCGGCGACGACGTCGAGATCGGCGCCAACACGACCGTGGACCGCGGCACGATCGAGGACACCGTGATCGGCGACGGCGCCAAGCTGGACAACCAGGTGCAGGTCGGCCATAACTGCCGCATCGGCGCGCACACGGTCATTGCCGGCTGCGTCGGCATCTCGGGCAGCACGACGATCGGCGAGCGCTGCATGATCGGCGGCGCGGTCGGCTTCGCCGGCCATCTCGAGGTCGGCGACGACGTCGTCGTGACGGGCTACTCGCTGGTCAGCCACTCGCTGCCGGGGCCGGGCACCTACTCGTCCGGGATGCCGGCGATAGAGGCCAGGGCCTGGCGCCGCGCGGTCGCGCGGCTGCGCCGCCTCGATGCGCTCGAGCAGCGGCTGAAGGACCTGGAGGGGAGGGACGGATGAGCGAAGGGTTCCCGATGGACATCGACGCGATCAGGAAGCAGCTGCCGCATCGCTACCCGTTCCTGCTGGTCGACCGCGTGCTCGAGTGCGTGCCCGGAAAGACGATCCGCGCGATCAAGAACGTCACCGTCAACGAGCCATTCTTCCCGGGCCACTTCCCGCACCGGCCGGTGATGCCGGGCGTGATGATCCTCGAGGCGCTGGCCCAGGCCGCCGGCATCCTGGCGTTCAAGACCGCCGGCGTCGTGCCCGACGAGGAGAGCCGCTTCTACTTCGTCGGCATCGACCGCGCGCGCTTCCGCAAGCCGGTCGAGCCGGGCGACCAGCTGGTGCTGAACGCGAAGCTCGAGCGCGCGATCCGCGGCATCTGGAAGTTCTCGACCTTCGCAGAGGTCGGCGGCGAGGAGGTCGCCAGCGCGACGATGATGGTCGCGCCTGAGGTCAGGTCGTGATCGACCCGCGCGCGGTCGTCGCGCCGGACGCGGAGCTCGGCGAGGGCGTCGAGGTCGGCCCGTTCGCGGTGATCGGCGCCGGTGTGAAGATCGGCGCCGGCAGCTGGGTCGGCCCGCACGCGGTCATCAACGGGCCGACGACGCTGGGCCGCGACAACAAGGTGTTCCAGTTCGCGTCGGTCGGCGACGCGCCGCAGGACAAGAAGTACCGCGGCGAGCCGACGCGCCTCGAAGTCGGCGACCGCAACGTGTTCCGCGAGTTCTGCTCGATCAACCGCGGCACGGCCAGCGGCCACGGCGTCACGCGGATCGGCGACGACAACCTGTTCATGGCCTACTCGCACGTCGCGCACGACTGCATCGTCGGCAGCAAGTGCGTGCTGTCGAACTGCACCGCGCTGGCCGGCCACGTCGAGCTGGGCGACTGGGTGATCCTGTCCGGCTACGCGGGCATCCACCAGTTCTGCAAGGTCGGCGCGCATGCCTTCCTTGCCAACAACGCCGCGGTCACCCGCGACGTGCCGCCCTACCTGATGGTCGCCGGCGCGCCGGCCGAGCCGAAGGGCATCAACAGCGAGGGCCTGAAGCGGCGCGGCTTCGACGCAGGGCAGATCGCCAACATCAAGAACGCCTACCGGGTCCTGTACCGCTCCGGGCTCAAGCTTGCCGACGCCTCGGCGCAGCTGGAGGCGCTCGCAGGCGAGCAGCCTGAGCTCGCGCCGTTCGTGGCTTTCCTCGCGGCCAGCGAGCGCGGCATCGTGCGCTGACCGTGGCCGGCGACGGCACGCTGACGATCGGCCTGGTCGCCGGCGAGGCCTCCGGCGACAACCTCGGCGCCGCGCTGATCCGCGCACTGCGCACGCGGCTGCCGCAGGCGCGCTTCGTCGGCGTCGCCGGGCCGGCGATGCAGGCCGAAGGCTGCGAAGCCTGGGCCGCGTCAGAGCGGCTCGCCGTGATGGGCCTGTTCGAGGTGCTGCGCCACCTGCCTGGGCTGTGGCGGCTGCGGCGCGAGGTGCGCGAGCGCTTCCTCGCCGCGCCCCCGGACCTGTTCGTCGGCATCGACGCGCCCGAATTCAACCTGGGCCTTGCCCGCCAGCTGCACGCGGCCGGCATCCGGACCGTGCAGTACGTGAGCCCGCAGGTCTGGGCCTGGCGCCGGGGCCGCGCCGCGAAGATGGCCCGCCACCTCGACATGGTGCTGTGCCTGCTGCCCTTCGAGCCCGAGGTCTACGAGCGCCACGGACTGGACGCGCGCTTCGTCGGCCATCCGCTCGCGGACCAGCTGCCGCTGGAGCCGGACCGCTCGGCCGCCCGCGCGCTGCTGGCGCTGCCGGAGGACACGAACGTCGTCGCGCTGCTGCCGGGCAGCCGGGTCGGCGAGGTCGGGCGGCTGGCGGCGGACTTCGCAGCGACGGCGGCCTGGCTGGCCGCGCGGCGCCCCGGCCTGCAGTTCGTCGCGCCGACGGCCGGGCCGCGCACCCGCGCATTGCTGGAGCAGGCGCTCGCCGCCGCCGCGCCGGGCCTGCCGGTGCGGGTGCTGGACGGGCAATCGCGCCTCGCGCTGACCGCCGCCGACGTCGCGCTGGTCGCGTCCGGCACCGCGACGCTGGAGACGCTGCTGTGCAAGCGGCCGATGGTCGTTGCCTACCGCGTCGGCGCGCTGACCGCGCTGGTGCTGCGCCGCCTCCGGCTGCTGAAGTCGCCGTTCTTCGCGCAGCCGAACCTGCTGGCGGGCCGCCAGGTCGTGCCGGAACTGGCGCAGGACGAGGTGCGGGCCGGGCGGCTGGGGCCGCTGCTGCTGCACTGGCTCGACCACCCCGACGAGGTCGCGGCGCTGCAGGCGGAGTTCCGGCGCATCCACGAGCAGCTGCGCGGCGGCGCCAGCGAGCGCGCCGCCGAGGCGCTGGCCGGGCTGCTGGGGGCCTGGCGCGGTTGATGGCGCGGCCGCGGGTGTTGTTTGCGCG
>JBFGAO010000197.1:0-3292 GCA_041568095.1 Steroidobacteraceae bacterium
GCTGATGTCGATCTCGTCCTCGAGCGTCACCGTGATGGCCATCGAGGTCGTCGCCCGCGTGTAATGGCCGTCGAAGGTCACGATTTCCTTGATGCGGCTGACGCGCCGGGACGGCACGGCCATGACCGGGTCGCCGACAGCCAGTTCTCCCGCGACCAGAGTGCCCGCGTAGCCGCGGAAAGCCGCGTGCGGCCGGTTCACGTACTGCACCGGCAGCCTCAGGTCGGCCAGCCGCTGGTCGTGGCTGATGTCGATCGAGTCCAGCAGTTCGATCAGCGAGGGCCCCGTGTACCAGGGCATGCCCTTCCCGCGGGTCACGACGTTGTCGCCGGCCAGCGCCGAGACCGGCACGACCCTGAGGTCGGCGCCGCCGAGCCGCGCGATGAAGGCGGCGCATTCGTCGCGAATCCGCCGGTACACGCCCTCGTCGTAGCCGACCAGGTCCATCTTGTTGACCGCGACGACGATGTGCCGGATGCCCAGCATCGACACGATGCAGGCATGCCGCCGGGTCTGGACCTGCACGCCGCGGGCCGCGTCGACCAGGATGATCGCGAGGTCGGCGGTCGAGGCGCCGGTCGCCATGTTGCGCGTGTACTGCTCGTGGCCCGGGCAGTCGGCGATGATGTACTTGCGTGCGGCCGTGTCGAAGTAGCGGTAGGCGACGTCGATCGTGATGCCCTGCTCGCGCTCGGCCTGCAGGCCGTCCACGAGCAGCGCGAGGTCCGGCGCGTCGCCGGTCGTGCCCCACTTGCGGCTGTCGCTGGCCACCGCGGCCAGCTGGTCCTCGAGGATCTGCTGCGTGTCATACAGCAGCCGGCCGATCAGCGTGCTCTTGCCGTCGTCGACGCTGCCGCAGGTGATGAAGCGCAGCAGCTCCTTGCGCTCGTGCCGCTGCAGGAATTCCGTGAGTGCGACGGCCATCAAAAGTAGCCCTCGCGCTTGCGCTTCTCCATCGCCGCGGCCTGGTCGAAGTCGATCGCGCGGCTCTGCCGCTCGGAGGTGCGCATCAGCAGCATCTCCTCGATGATCGCGCTGACCGTCGTTGCCTCGGAGCGCATCGCGCCGGACAGCGGGTAGCAGCCGAGGCTGCGGAAGCGCACGGTTTCCATCCGCGGCTGCTCACCGGGCTTAAGCGGCAGGCGCTCGTCGTCCACCATGATGAGCATGCCGTCACGGTTGACGACGGGCCGCGGCTTCGCGAAATACAGCGGCACGACCGGGATGCCTTCCAGGTGGATGTAGAGCCAGATGTCCAGCTCGGTCCAGTTCGACAGCGGGAAGGCGCGGATGCTTTCGCCCTGCCGGACCCGGCCGTTGTACAGGCTCCACAGTTCCGGCCGCTGGTTCTTCGGGTCCCAGCGGTGCTGTGCGTCGCGAAACGAGAACACGCGCTCCTTGGCGCGGGACTTCTCCTCGTCGCGGCGCGCGCCGCCGAAGGCTGCGTCGAAGCGGCCCGCGGACAGGCCCGCCTTCAACGCCTCGGTCTTCATGATGTCCGTGTACTTGGCGCCGTGCGTGAACGGCGTGACGCCGGCTGCGATTGCCTCGTGATTGGTGCAGACGATCAATTCGGCGCCCAGTTCCGCGACCGTCCGCTCGCGGAACTCGATCATCTCGCGGAACTTCCAGGTCGTGTCCACGTGCAGCAGCGGAAACGGCAGGCCGTCCGGGTGGAAGGCCTTGCGCGCCAGGTGCAGCATCACCGAGCTGTCCTTGCCGATCGAATACAGCATGACCGGCCGGTCGAACTCGGCGACGACCTCGCGCATGATGAAGATGCTCTCCGCCTCGAGGCGGCGCAGTTGCGTCATGCGCTGCGGCAGCAGCCTGGTCGCCGTGCGCGCCGCGGGCAACATCAGAACGGCCATACCCGCGGCACGACCAGCAGCGTGACGATGCCTGCGATGATGTTGAGCGGCAGGCCGAAGCGCACGAAGTCCCGGAAAGTGTAGCCGCCCGGGCCGTAGACCATCAGGTTGGTCTGGTAGCCGATCGGCGTGATGAAGCCGGCCGAGGCGCCGACCATCACGGCGATCACGAAGGGCATCACGCTGACGCCGGCAAGGTCCGCGATCGACAGCGCGATCGGGAACATCAGCACGCCGGCCGCGTTGTTGGTGATCAGTTCCGTCACGACCACCGTGACGAAGTACAGCGCGGCAAGCGCCAGCCAGGGGTTGCCGGCCGCGAAGCCGACCAGCCAGTCGCCGATCATGCCGGCAGCGCCCGAGGTCGTCAGCGCGACGCCCAGTGCGAAGGAGGCCGCGATGCCGGCGACGATGTGGTACTCGATGCTGCGGGTCGCCGACTGCATCGTCAGGCAGCCGGTCGCGACCATCAGCCCCGCGGCGATGAACGAGGCTTCGAACAGCGGCACCCATTCCATGGTCGCGACCGTGATCATCAGGACCAGGATCAGGAAGGCCAGCGGCGCGCGGCGGAAGTCCGGCGGCGCCGAGTCCTGCAGCGCACTGACCAGCAGGAAGTCGCGGCTGTAGCGGTGCTTCTGCACGAAGGTCGGGCCGGCCTCGACCAGCAGCGTGTCGCCCGGGCGGAACACGATGTCGCCCAGCTTGCCCGGGATCCGGCCGCCCTCGCGCGAGATGGACAGGATCGCCGCGCCATAGCGGTCGCGGAAGCTGCTGTCGCGGACGCTCTGGTTGACCAGCGGCGAGGTCGCCGACAGCACGATCTCGACCAGCTGCCGCTGCGAGTGCTTCAGGTTGAGCTTGTAGTCCTGCTCCTCGACGATCGTCAGGCCCGGCATCTTGCGCAGGTCCTTGATCGCATCGACGACGCCGACGCAGGTCAGCCGGTCGCCGCCGCGCAGTTTCTCGTCCGGCCCGACCGCGGTCAGCAATTGCCCGTCGCGCTCGATCTCGAGCACATAGGCACTCTTCAGGTTCCGCAGGCCGACCTCGGTGATGGTCTTGCCCGACAGCGGGCTGTGCGGCGAGATCCGCACCTCAAAGGAGTACTCACGGGCATTCTCGAGCTGCTCCATCGGCCCCTGCCGGTCCGGCAGCAGCCAGCGCGAGAACACCAGCACGTAGATGAAGCCGACGATGGTCAGCGGCACGCCGACCCAGACCAGGTCGAACAGGCCGATGTGCACGTCCGGCCGGGTCTGCAGCAGCAGGCCGTAGACGGCGAGGTTGGTGCTGGTGCCGATCAGCGTGCACATGCCGGCCAGGATCACGACGTTGTTGAGCGGCAGCAGCAGCCGCGAGATCGGCAGTCCGTAGCGCTGCGACCATTCCTGCGCGATCGGGATGAACATCGCGATGAC
>JBFGAO010000198.1:0-3271 GCA_041568095.1 Steroidobacteraceae bacterium
AGGCAGTCCACGGCGAAGCCGGGGCAGACCACCGTGACGCGCCGCTGTCCGGCTGCTGCGAGCGCCGGCAGCCGCTGGTCGGTGTAGGGCTCGAGCCAGGGCTCGCGTCCGACCCGCGACTGGAACGCGACCGACCAGGTGCCGGGCGGCAGCCCGAGGTGTTCGGCGACCAGCCGCGCCGTCGCCTGGCACTGGCAGTGATAGGGGTCGCCGGCATCGAGGTAGCGCCGCGGCAGGCCGTGGAAGGAGAACAGCAGCTGCTGCCGCGCGGCGGCGGCCGCGTGGGCCGCGATGGAGTCCGCGATCGCGGCGATGTAGGCGGGATCCGCGTGGTACTCGCAGATGAAGCGCAGTTCGGGCAGCCAGCGCCAGCGCTGCAGCTCGTCGCTGACGCGGTCGAAGACCGAGCCGGTCGTCGTCGCCGAGTACTGCGGGTACAGCGGCAGCACCAGCAGCCGCCGGACGTTCTGCGCGCGCAGTTCCGCGAGCGCCGCGGCGATCGACGGCTGCCCGTAGGTCATGCCGAGCGCGACCGCCGGCGCCTCCGGCATGCTTGCGGCGAGGCGCTGCCGCAACCGCGTCGCAAGGGACTGCGACAGCAGCAGCAGCGGCGAGCCTGCATCGGTCCAGATCGCGCGGTAGGCGGCGGCACTGCGGCGCGGCCGCAGGCGCAGGATCACGCCGTGCAGTACCAGCCACCACAGCAGCCGTGGCTGCTCGACGACGCGCGGGTCCCACAGGAACTCGGCGAGGAAGCGGCGAACGGCCGGCGTGGTCGGTGCATCGGGCGTGCCGAGGTTGACCAGCAGCACGCCGAGCCTGCCGGGCGTGCCGTGCCTGTAGTCGCGCTGGTCCACGTATCGCGGCATATGCGTTATGTTCCCGGCTGCGCCCCACGATACCCGAAGCCCGGATGCCCGCGAAGCGCGGCAGCGAGGACCGCGATGCCGACCCGCAGCAAGATGCCACGGAAGACGCCGAGGAAGCCGTCGAAGAAGAAGGCCCCGCGCCGGGCCTCCGCGAAGCAGGCCGTCGCCCTGCCGGCCGACTGGCAGCCGCCCTGCAGCGAGGAAGCGGTCCGCAAGGGCACCGGGCGCGGCTGGCAGCAGTGGATCGAGCGCATCGGCGCGGCCGGCGGCGCCGGCATGAGCCACCGCGAGATCGCCGCGATGCTGCACGCGAAGCACCGCGTCGGCGGCTGGTGGGCTCAGACCGTCACGGTGGGCTACGAGCGCGCGACCGGCCGGCGCGCGCTGCACCAGAAGAAGGACGGCTACTCGATGAGCCTGAGCCGGACGCTGGCCGCCGGACGCGGGGAAGTCTTCGACGCCTGGCAGGAGCCGGCGCGCCGCAAACGCTGGATGAAGGAGCCGCTGGCCGCGCACCGGGCGACGCGCCCGAAGTCGCTGCGGCTGACCTGGACCGACGGCGCGAAGAGCATCGCGGTCAATCTGTACGCGGTGAAGGGCGGCCGCACGCGGCTGCAGCTGCAGCACGGGCGGCTCGGCAGCGAGGCCGAGGTCCAGCGGATGAAGAAATGGTGGGCCGCACGGCTCGATGCGCTCGCGAAGGCCCTGGCGGCCGCGCGCCCTGCGGATTGAAGCTGGCGCCGGCAGCCCTGCGGCCACCGGCGCCAGCGGGCCGGATCAGAAGCTCAGCCGCACGCCGACCAGCACCGTCGACGAGTCGTCGCTGTGCCGGTACTCCGCGCCGATCGCGAAGTTGCGGTTGAAATGCCAGCGGGCGCCGACCGCGAGCGCCGTGTCGTCGCCGTCGCTGCCGCCGACGTCGGTGTGGATCACGTGGCCCTCGAGCTCCACGTTCTCGCCGAGCCGGCCGCGCAGGCCCGCGGAGACCAGGTAGCCGTCGGCGTCGAACGAGAAGCCGCCGCCGCTGGCCTCACCCTTGACCCAGCCGGCGCGGCCGACGAAGTCGAGCCTGTCGGACAGCGCCCAGTGGCCGCCGAGGCCGACCGCATACTGCTCGAAGTCGACCGAGCTGACGCTCTGGTCGGAAAACTCGGCAAACACGAAAAAGTGCTCGCCGAAGCCGACCGAGCCGCGCAGCCCGAAGCCGTCCGGCTTGCTGCTGATACCGTCGATGTCGGTCTGCACCCAGCCGAGGTCGACGTACGAGTAGCTCATCCCGTCCGCCTGGGCGGCGAACGGCATCATCGCAACCGCACATGCGGCGGCCGCTGCCTTGATGACATGCATGTAGGAACATCCTTTGTTTTGGGGACCGAATTACGCACGCAGGCCGCATGGGGTGCTGCAGCCGCGGCCGGCCGGGGAAGCGGGTTCTCCGGCAGGCCGCGCATCTTAGGGCAGGGAAAACGGCGCCTGCAATCGTCCCGGCGCGGTGCGGCAACGGTTTGTCGCGGCGGCGCTACTGCACGCCGCCGACGCAGACGTACTTGATCTCCGTGTAGTCCAGCAGCCCGTACTTCGAGCCCTCGCGGCCGGTGCCGGACTCCTTGACGCCGCCGAAGGGCGCGACCTCGGTCGAGATCAGCCCGGTGTTGAGACCGACGATGCCGTACTCGAGCGCCTCGGAGACCCGCCAGGAGCGCGCGAGGTCGCGCGTGTACAGGTAGGCGGCGAGCCCGAACTCGGTGTCATTGGCCATCGCGATCGCCTCGCCCTCGTCCCTGAAGCGGAACAGCGGCGCGACCGGGCCGAAGGTCTCCTCGCGCGCGACCATCATCTGCGGCGTGACGCCGGTCAGCACGGTCGGCTCGTAGAAGGTGCCGCCCAGCGCGTGGCGCCGGCCGCCCAGCGCGACCTTCGCGCCCTTGCCGAGCGCGTCCGCGACGTGCTCCTCGACCTTCGCGAGCGCCGCCTCGTCGATCAGCGGGCCCTGCTCGGTCTCGCCGGCGAGGCCGTCGCCGACGCGCAGCTTCTTCACCGCCTCGACCAGCTTCGCGGCGAAGGCGTCGTAGACGCCGTCCTGCACCAGCAACCGGTTCGCGCAGACGCAGGTCTGTCCGGTGTTGCGGTACTTGCTGGCGATCGCGCCTGCGACTGCGGCGTCCAGGTCGGCGTCGTCGAACACGATGAACGGCGCGTTGCCGCCGAGCTCCAGCGAGACCTTCTTCATCGTCTTCGAGCACTGCGCCATCAGCAGCTTGCCGACCTCGGTCGAGCCGGTGAACGACAGCTTGCGCACGCGCGGGTC
This sequence comes from Steroidobacteraceae bacterium, assembly GCA_041568095.1. Taxonomy (GTDB): domain Bacteria; phylum Pseudomonadota; class Gammaproteobacteria; order Steroidobacterales; family Steroidobacteraceae; genus SCUD01. Next base: position 3,178 of record JBFGAO010000198.1, read on the forward strand.
GCCGGTCAGCACGCCGCCGATGGGCCGTGCCGGGCCGGTCACGACATTGAACGCGCCGTCCGGCAGGCCGGCGCGCGGGGCGCGTTGGGCCAGC
>JBFGAO010000199.1:0-3263 GCA_041568095.1 Steroidobacteraceae bacterium
ATCGCCGCGATCGCGATCGGGTACCAGAGCCCGTAGTAGACGTTGCCGCTCCTGACCACCAGCGCGGCGGCGAGGAAGGGCAGGAAGCCGCCGAACCAGCCGTTGCCGATGTGGTAGGGCAGGCTCATCGACGTGTAGCGGATCCGGGTCGGGAACAGCTCGACGAGGAAGGCCGCGATCGGCCCGTAGACCATCGTCACGTACAGCATCAGCAGCGTCAGCAGCGCGATCGTCAGCGGCACGTTGACGCGCGCGGGGTCCGCGGCGGCCGGGTAGCCGGCCGCGTCCAGCGCCTGGCGGTAGCCTGCGTCGTCGAAGCCCGCCAGCCGCCGGCCGGCGACGACGGTGACCACCGCCTCGCCCGCCTCCGCGGGCCGCATCTCGTAGCTGAGCCCGGCCTTGGTCAGGAAGTCGCGCGCCTGGTCGCAGGGCGTCGCCGGCTTCGCGAACACCTGGAAGCGGCAGTCGGCGCCGGCGACCGTGATCGCGGCGCGCCGCTCGAAGTCGGCCAGCGCCGGGTTGACCGCCTGCGTCAGGCCCTTGAACACCGGGATGAAGGTCAGCGCCGCGAGCAGGCAGCCGGCGACCATGATGGGCTTGCGGCCGATCCGGTCCGACAGCTTCCCGAACACGATGAAGAACGGCGTGCCGATCAGCAGCGCCGCCGCGATCAGCCCGTAGGACAGCTGGAAGTCCAGCTTCAGCGTGTGCTGCAGGAAGAACAGCGCGTAGAACTGCCCCGTGTACCAGACGACGCCCTGGCCGGCGGTCGCGCCGAGCAGCGCCAGCAGCACGATCCGCGCATTGCGCCACTCGCCGAAGCTCTCCCTCAGCGGCGCGCGTGACAGCTGGCCCGCCGCCTTGACCTCGAGGAAGGCCGGCGATTCCTGCAGCTTCAGCCGGATGTAGACCGACAGCACGAGCAGCAGCACCGACAGCAGGAACGGCAACCGCCAGCCGAAGGCGCGGAAGTCCTCCTCGCCGAAGCCGAGCCGGCAGGCCAGGATCACGGCCAGCGACAGGAAGAAGCCCATCGTCGCGGTGGTCTGGATCCAGCTCGTGTAGTAGCCGCGCCGCCCCTGCGGCGCGTGCTCGGCGACGTAGGTCGCCGCACCGCCGTACTCGCCGCCCAGCGCGAGGCCCTGCGCGAGCCGCAGCGTGACGAGCAGCACCGGCGCCCAGATGCCGATCTGCTCGTAGGTCGGCAGCACGCCGACCAGCGCGGTCGCGAGGCCCATCACGACGATCGTGACGAGGAACGTGAACTTTCGGCCGACCAGGTCGCCGATCCGCCCGAACAGGATCGCGCCGAGCGGCCGCACCGCGAATCCGGCACCGAAGGTCGCGAGGCTCGCGAGGAAGGCGGCGGTGTCGTTGCCGGGCGGGAAGAACAGCGCCGAGAAGAACACGGCCAGCGTGCCGTACAGGTAGAAGTCGTACCACTCGAACACGGTGCCGAGCGACGACGCGAAGATCACGCGGCGGTGCGCCGCGTCGATGCCCTTGTCTGTCGCGGCCGGCAGGGCCGCCTCCCTGCTGGCCATGGGCGGGCTCAGTCCAGCAGCGCGTCGGCCTTGGCCGCGCAGATGAAGTCGTTGTCGGACAGGCCGCCGATCGCGTGCGTCGAGAAGCGCACGCGGCAGCGTCCGTAGCCGACCTCGAGGTCCGGGTGGTGGTCCTCGACGTTCGCGACGTGCGCAAGCGCGTTGACGAAGCTCATGGTCCGGTGGAAGTCCGGGAACTTCAGCTCGCGCGCGATCGCGCGGCCGTCCTCGACGAGGCGCCAGTCGGCGTGCAGCTGCTTCAGCAGCCCGCGGGCCGCCGTCGCGTCCAGCGGCTCGACGCCGCCCTCGCAGGGCTTGCAGCGGCGTTGCTTCAGGTCGTCCATCACACCTCCCTGCGCGCGTAGTGGCGCTCGACGTAGCGCTCGACCAGCTCCTGGAACTCCTCGGCGATCCGCTCGCCCTTCAGCGTCACGGTCTTCTCGCCGTCCTCGTAGACCGGCGCGACCGGCCGCTCGCCGGTGCCCGGCAGGCTGATGCCGATGTTGGCGTGCTTGCTCTCGCCCGGCCCGTTGACGACACAGCCCATCACCGCGACGGTCATGTTCTCCGCGCCGACGTAGTCGCGTTGCCAGTCCGGCATCCGGCGCCGCACGTGGGCCTGGATCCGCTGTGCGAGCTCCTGGAAGAAGCTGCTGGTCGTGCGGCCGCAGCCAGGGCAGGCGACGACGCGCGGCACGAAGGCGCGCAACCCGAGGCTCTGCAGGACCTCCTGCGCGACCTCGACCTCGCGGCTCCGGCTGCCGCCCGGCTCCGGCGTCAGCGACACCCGGATCGTGTCGCCGATGCCCTCCTGCAGCAGCACCGCCAGCGCGGCCGTCGAGGACACGATGCCCTTGTCGCCCATGCCGGCCTCGGTCAGGCCCAGGTGCAGCGGATAGTCGCAGCGCGCGGCGAGGTCGCGGTAGATCGCGATCAGGTCCTGCACGCCGCTGACCTTGGCGCTGATCACGATCGCGTCGTGCGGCAGCCCGAGCTCCTCGGCGCGCGCGGCGCTGCCGAGCGCCGACGCGACGGTCGCGGCGCGCAGCACCTCGATCGCGTCCCTCGGCTCGGCCGCGCGCGAGTTCTCGTCCATCATCCGCGTCAGCAGGTCCTGGTCGAGGCTGCCCCAGTTGACGCCGATGCGCACCGGCTTGCCGTGGCGGCAGGCGGTCTCGACCATCGCCGCGAACTGCGGGTCGCGCTTGCTGCCGCGGCCGACGTTGCCGGGGTTGATCCGGTACTTGTCCAGCGCCTCGGCGCAGGCCGGGTGCGCGGCCAGCAGCTTGTGGCCATTGAAATGGAAGTCGCCGACCAGCGGCGTCTCGCAGCCCGCCGCGCGCAGCCGGTCGCGGATCCGCGGCAGGGCGGCGGCGGCCTCGTCGGTGTTGACGGTGACGCGGACCACCTCGGAACCGGCCTCGGCCAGCTCGCGCACCTGCCGGACCGTCGCGTCGACGTCGGCGGTGTCGGTGTTGGTCATCGACTGCACGACGACCGGCGCATCGCCGCCGACGGTGACGCCGCCGACCCGGACCGCGACCGAATGGCGGCGCGGTGCGGTCACGGGACCGGCTGCCCCGCGATCCAGTCGTCGACGGTGCGCTCGAGCACGTCGAGCGGCACCGCGCCGGTCGCCAGGATCGTGTCGCCGATGCCCTCCTGCAGCAGCACCGCCAGCGCGGCCGTCGAGGACACGATGCCCTTGTCGCCCATGCC
>JBFGAO010000200.1:0-3255 GCA_041568095.1 Steroidobacteraceae bacterium
CGACGCCACCGCCGGCGAGCGCGAGCGCGGCTCGCTGGAGCCGCTGCTGACGGTCCCGGCGCCGCGCGAGCAGCTGATCTGGGGCAAGGTCGGCGCGGCGGCACTGATGATGGCACTGGCGCTGGCGCTGGTGACCGCGTCCGTCACCGCCGCGCTGGCGCTCGTGCCGCTCGAGACCCTCGGCATGTCCGCGAACTTCGGACCCGGGGTCGCCTGGCGCGTGTTCCTGCTCGTGCTGCCCTTCGCGCTGGCCGGTGCGGGCCTGCTGACCGTGGTCGCGTCGTTCACGCGCAGCTACAAGGAGGCGCAGTCCTGGCTGGGCCTCGTGATGCTGGTGCCGACGGTGCCGATCGCGGTGGCCGGTGTGCTGTCAGTCACCGCGACCGCGCCGCTGATGCTGGTGCCCAGCCTGTCGCAGCACCTGGCCATCCAGGGCCTGCTGCGCGGCGAGCCGCTGCCGGCGGCCTGGCTGTGGCTGTCCGCCGCGAGCACGGTCGCGCTGGGACTCGCGCTCGGCTGGCTGGCCGGCAGGCTGTACCGCCGCGAGGCAATCCTCGGCTGACTCAGCCGGGCGGCTTGTCCGGCCCGCGCGGCGGTTCCGGTCGCGTCAGGTGCGGCGGCAGCGGCGCGCCGCCGCGCTGGCCGCCGACCGCGAGCGTCGGGTCCAGGTACTCCGGCGGCGGCGCAATCCTGAGCAGCGACGGCAGGATCGTGTTGATGATCGTGTAGACGATCAGCCCGCCAAACAGCCAGGACGGGATGTCGTAGACGTCGCGCAGGATGCCGGCCAGCACCAGCGTGAACACCAGCGTCGGCATCATCGGCACCGCGACGCGCAGGCCCTTGCGCAGCGGCTCCTTCAGCGCGATGCGGCGGTGCAGCGCGACCGTGTAGAGCCGGAACGGCAGCACCAGCACGCACATGCCGAGGCCGGCGCCGACCGCGAGCAGCGAGAAGTCCTCGCGGCGCAGTTCGAGCCCGGCGTGGAAGAAGTAGAACGGGATGAACAGCGAGCCCAGTGACTCGACCGCATACAGCATCCGGTCCGCCTGCATCGACGGCATGTGCTGCCGGTACTGCTGCGCGACGACGCCGACGACGAAGGCGCCGACCAGGTAATAGACGCCGAGGTTGCGCGTGATCAGCGCGCAGGCGACCGCGACGATGACCAGGAACGCGAAGTCGGTCTTCGGCGCATGCGGGCCGACCAGCCGCGCGAAGCCGCGGAACAGCCAGGGCAGGCCCAGGATCATCAGCAGCAGCACCATCGTCGAGAAGGTCAGGTCGCCGATGCTGGTCGAGCGCAGCGTGAAGAACAGCGCCGCGAGTGCGACGATCTCGGTCGCGACCGCCTTGGAGCGGATCCAGAAACGCTCGCGCTCGTCGTGCTCGCCGGAGCCGAGCGTGTCGAGGATGAAGCCGGTCGACGGCGTCAGCAGCGCCAGCGCGACCAGGATCGATGGCCGGATCTCGATGAGCCCGGTCTCGGCAAGCAGCCAGGTCGCGCCGGCGATCATCGCGATCCGGATCAGCAGGTGCTGCGTCAGCACCGATGCGCTGCCGCGCAATTCGCGGAAGTTGATCTCGAGCCCGGCGAACAGGAACAGCGACACGATGCCCAGCGTCGCGAGCAGCGACACGGTCGTGTCGTGCTGGAACAGGCCGAAGCCCATGCCGGCAGCCGCGCCGAGGCCGAAGCTCGTGATCGCGGTCGGCACGCCAAAGCGCTGCAGGAAGCGCGGCACGACGAACAGACCGAACAGCATCGCGACGTAGGTGATCTCGCTGCTCAGGTCCATCGTGGGCAGGTTCATGCGCATCCCCGTGACTGCCGGCTGGCGCGATGTTAGCAACAAGCCGGTCGTCCGCCCCGCCGCAGGCCGCTAGACTGCCCCCCGGGGAACCCGCGCGCCGCGCGGGCATCGAAGCGCACATGCACCGGACGACGATACGCACGCTGCTGCTCGCCACCGGCCTCGCGCTGGCCGGCCCGGCCCTCGCGCAGCTCGAGACCGTGCCGATGAAAGGTCTCGGCAACGAGTGGGTCAAGCACCTGGACCTGCGCGGGCGCATGAACTGGGAATGGATCGAGACCTACCCGGACCGCGTCTACTTCGCGACCCGGCACGACGCCGAGCGCAACGGCGACCTGGTCACGATGTGGACCCGCGTCGAGTACAAGACGCCGCAGAACCCGGGCCAGCACCGCAGCGTCGTCAGCCGCGACGACTGGGACTGCGCGAAGCGCTCGCGCTCGACCCGCGGCCTCGTGTTCTACGACTGGAACAACCTCGAGGACAACGAGCCCTTCCGCTCGACCAATGCGCTGCGCTACTCGGAGAAGATCGAGCCCGGCACGCTGGGCGAGACCCTGCTCGAGTTCGCCTGCAGCATCCAGTCCGTGCAGCCGGTCATCCCGGCGCCCGCGCCGCGCCAGGGCCGCTGACGCGCCCAGCAGCGGCAAATGTTTGTGGTTTCCCCACCACAATGTGTCGCCTGGGAACCGGCCGCGGTGCGGCCGGTCACAGCCTTTACCGCATTTAGCGGGAAAGGAGACCCCCATGCGACGCGCGATCCTCGCGGCCAGTTTGTGTTGTTTTTCCGCACTATCGGTGGCGGCTGAGCCCGGCTTCTACGCCGGCGCCGGGCTGGGCCACAACGACTATGGCCTGCCGGACCCACAGGCCGAGCCCTTCGATGACCGCGACCTCGGCTACAAGCTGCTGCTGGGCTGGCAGGCGACCCCGCACTTCGGGCTGGAGCTGGCCTGGGCCGACCACGGCGATGCGACCGTGCCTTCGGGCGTCGTCTGCATCGCGCTGATCAATGCGCCCTGCCCCGACCGCAGCCGTCTCCAGGCCAGGACCGCGACGCTGTCCGCCGCCGGCTACCTGCCGGTGTCGGAACGGGTCGACCTGTACGCGCGGGCAGGCTTGGGCGCCTGGCGCTTCGACGGCGCGACGACGCCGGGCGGCCCGGGCTCGGCGCCGACCGTGATCATCGACGAGGACGGCACCGGCTTCGCCTGGGCGGCGGGCGCGCAGATGGCTTTCGGCCGGCTCGGCGCCCGCGTCGAGTACGAGCGGATCAACATCATCCGCGACGAAGCGGTCGGGATGGCGTCGCTGCTCGTGACCTGGCGCTTCCGCTGAAACGGGCCCTCAGGCCCACTCGGTGAGCCCCTCGCGGGCGTACAGCGTGCGGAACGAGGGCCGTGCCTTCATCCGCTGCGCGTAGTCGCCGAGCGCGGGCCAG